>NZ_JBYKYF010000072.1:1662-10306 GCF_057736855.1 Sporomusa sp. | reverse complement strand
GAACATACTTTCTTGCTTCATTCATTAAAAAATCAGAAGCATTGGCCAGTTCAATTCCTAATTGCTTAAACTCCTGCTGTCTTGCAAATGCCTGTTGTTCGTTCTCAAACGCATTTCTGATAAATATTGAACAAGCAATTAAACTTGCAAAAATCAGTAACGATATCACCCCTAAAACCTTATTCAGCGTAGCATGTTTTACTTTCATTACCAGATCCCTCACTTCTACCATTTGCCTGCATTTACTTGCTTGGGGGTTGGACTGCTATTCCAATAAGTTGCCTTTTCCTTCTTTTGCCCCTCTAGGACACATGTCATGTATAAAAATTGTCCTATTTTCTTTTTTCGCTATTTTACAAATGATATCCTGCCAATTTTTAATATTGTTTATTTTGTAATATTCAATAATTTTATAGGTTATTAATTTGTTCAGAACTGTTCGCCAGACAGTTTTTGTAGCTAAACAGAATTGGTTTAGATATTAAAAGTCAAGAGTGAATAGGGAATTTGCTGAGACCCTCAAAAACACAAGGGAGCCGTGCTGAAACTTGGGTTTCAACACGGCCCCTTATGTTTTTTCACATAGACAGAGTTGTGTTTTTCCTAGTATGTTCCGCCTATCAGGCAATCCTGGTTAAGAACTATTTCGTGTCAATAGCCCCGTACCCTGCCATTCACGTTTTCTACTATCGCTTATTGCATAAAATTACAACTCGATCATTTCTGGCTTATAGTCATCCGGCAACTCTTCTTCAGTTAAAAAATTGAAATTATCATCATTCAATATGGGTATAAATATTTCGAATGGAATCTTAGAAAACTCACAGGCATAATTACTTGCTCCGAACAACATACCCGCTTTACTACCCAAATTTAGTCCTCTTGCAAACTTCGTGTAGTTGGAACAATCATGAACTACTACATCCCAATTTTCTTCATCTGCTATTTTCATAAATTTCAAAGTTAATTCCCTACTCCAAATCGGAGATATGTAGCCATGTCGGGAAATATACATATTTTCTCCATAGTAATTACCTATGTTATTTTCGTTCAAATGCAATTCGGCACAATTAATAAAATCGAGTTTTGTTTCGAGGATGACTTGCTTTTTCTGAAAGAATCCTTCGAAAAACTCTGGAGTCATTGGCGTTTCAATGCCTACAGAGTGAATATATTTTTTCGCTAAACCAATATTTTCAATCACTTTGTCTGAACATGCAGAAGCACCTAAGTTAAACCGTATTTCATCAAGACCGGCTTCGCCTAACGCTTTCAGTGTTTCTTCGGTAGCTAACGTACCATTGGTGTATAAATGTTGATAAATTTGCGCCTCATTAAATTTCTTGATAATCGAATAGTATGTTTCAATTTCCATGAAAGGTTCTAAAAAAACGTAAGAAATGCCAGTAGGTTTTTGGTAGATGGAAAGAAGCAAATCAATATCCTTCTCATAAAATTTGGTACCACCAATTTCCCACAATCCTTCACCAACGGGATGAATATTTTCTAATTCGCCATAATTATAACAAAACTTACACTTTAAATTGCATTTGTTGGTTTTCCTGATTGCCGTTAATCCAGTACCTAACAGACAAGAACGACATCCTTGGGGAAATTTACTTTCATTTCCCACAAAAAAAGTCCGATTTTCCAAAGTTTTCAAACCTCTAATTTCCGCCATCAACCTATGATTTCTTTGATCAATCGCTGCCTCAATCTGCGCAAAAGTAGCGTAAATAATTTCTTCATGTTTTGTACTAAGCTCATCCTCAGGTAATTGGGAAAAAATATCAAACCATATTAGCGCATCTTTCTTAGAAATTTTCATAACGTTGCCGCCTATCTACTGTATTTTTTCCTTCCAGCTTCCTCAAGTGTGGAGGACATCTAAATTATACTGAGTTATGTATTAGTTTTCAACAACACGTGCCTCAGAGATAAAGTTAATAACCTTGATTGCCTGCCATGTTTGCGCCCCTCAGACAATCTCGCTGGAAAACAACTAGTATCATAACCCGTCCAGTTCCTGCTTGCCATTGTTACCTAAAGATATGATTCATTTTAGAACAAATAAGAAAAAAAGTGGAAATAGCGTTTCGTAGTTACCCAGTTATTGCTGTAACATCCCCAGGCCTCTACTTTCAACGCATTATCCACTGTATTCTTAAAAATAGTACAGCTAGATTACTAGTTTTTGCTGATACCAGATGCCCTTACCCCTTAAGATATTCCCGCCAGAACCTGGTGTATCCCCTTCTTTGACGACCCACAAATCCCAACGCTCAACACTGTTTTGAGGGCCGTATTTGCCTTCTGGATAGCCGTTAGCTTCATATCCTGGATTACAGCCATCCATATTATCTGCCGCTTCTGCATGGGTCATAAAATGTTTAATGTCGATAGGAATACCAAGAGCATCACTTAGTACAGCAGTAATTTGGGCTGTTGCTTCAATTTGTAATGCGGTTGGCGGTTCCGGACCCAGATTATTGGCAGATATCGCGTTATACGCACAAGTCAGAGCAATACCAATAGAACCATGGTTCCGGCGATATGTGTGATTTTTTCTTTCACTTAGATTATTTGTTGTAGCATATACCGCGCCATTTTTACCTATATTAAAATGATAATCATTAAAAAATTGGTCATAGTGCCCGGCAGTCCAGTGATAATACACCTTAATTGGCCAGCCATAACTTCTTGCCGCTGCTTCCAGCGCGGGTTTAGCTGCTATAGCCATTTGTTTGATCTCTGCCAACGTAACTGGACGCAGGTTAATGCCCTGAGATGTAATTGTACCCTCAGCATGCAAGTTTGGAGCACCTGTAGATTGCTGCATTTTCCTAATGGCAGCAACTTCGGTATCGATCACCCAACCTATTAGGGCAGTTGGAATAAATATTCCCCAAGTACCTAGCAACTCGCTAATATCCTGAATAGCAATTGCCCGTTTCTGCTTATTTTCCATATTGTCTGCAAATTTATCCAGTTCATAAATAATATCATGAATCATGTCACGTAACTTTCCAATAGGCAGTTTAACAAATAGAACAAACAGCGCCATTGCCAGTAGGTTAGCTCCCAACAACGCAAGTGCGACTCCACCGAGTACACCAAGTATTTGTAAATACTCTGAACTTATCATCATAAAACCGACCTCCTTTCTATGTTAATATATTTACTTACCACGATTTATGTTACTGAAAGTCATGACTTTGTTTCATGTTCTTTGCCATCCGGATAACGCAAAAAAAACTGCCCTATAAGCAGTTCTTTTCACAGAACATTGTCATTCTCTTCTAAAGCAGCAATTTTTGCCTTCATGGCTTCTACATCCTGTTGTAGCCTCTCAATACTTTTTTGTAGGTTTTGAAGTTGTGTATTTGAAAAACTATCTGACATGGTTGTCGGAGGATTCGATGAGACTACCGCCTGGATTAGCAAGATGTTTTGTCCCAATGCTTCTACAAAGTTTCCCAAAATGTTTAATTGGTCTTCGTTAAGCTTATCTGAAACTATGATCGCTAATAAAGCGGCAAGTAGTACCTGCTGTTCAGAGTCAAGGGAAAAGAAAATGGATTCTTCCATGACCATCACCTTAATCATTTTATAAACTATATGATGACACTAAGCAGAGGATACCTTAATTTTTCTGTTGGCTAGGCAGTAGCCATTGAACAGTAAAAAATAACTACGAAAATACCATTCGTATTCTTGGCACCTTTCTAAACCTCAAAATGGACAATCCAAAGTTCTAATTTGTTAGAAAAACAGCCTTGGTTTATTCTAAACATCTGGAATAAACCAAGGCTGTTCATTTTCTAGCGTTATAACTTACATGAAAAACTTTGAAAAACCGCTGTTTTTCTAAAAGTCTGGAATAACAGACGATAATATGCCGCTTACTTTTAGGGTTTTCCGACAGTAAATAGTTGGCATGAGAATTGCAGTTGCATAATAAATAAGTAAATTACAGGAGGTATTAGATGGAAGATTCTGTTGAGATTTTAAACCGATACATTTATGTATTAGGACGATTATCAGACATCGTACCAGCCGATTATGGTGTAACAATATCGGATTGTACAACCTGCCTGTTTTATAAGCCAGCGAAAAACCTGGATCTTAAAGCACCAGTCGGTGAACCGTTAAGGGATGGGAGTGCAATAAAACGGGCAATTACCGAAAAGCGGAGAATTTTCACCAAAATCGATAAAGCAGTCCGCGGAATTCCCTATATTGCGCTTGCCACTCCTATCGTTAACGAGGCGAATGAGGTAATCGGCGCAGTTGCCATCACCCAATCCATTGAATTATATGATAAATTTAAAGACATGGCTTCCACGTTAAGTGAAGCAATTAATTTGCTGGCGGCAACAAGTGAGGAGATTGCGGCGCAAAGCCAAGAAATAGCAAGTGTAAGTCAAACATTGACGACTACAGCAAAGGCTGCTCAGGAACGAGCACAAGAAACAGATACCGTTATCGGTCTCATAAAAAATATCTCGTCCCAAACCAATCTTTTGGGATTGAATGCGGCTATCGAGGCAGCCAGAGTAGGCGAAAATGGCCGGGGCTTTAGTGTGGTTGCCGAAGAAATCCGCAAGCTAGCCACCAACAGTGTTAATTCCATCAAGCAAGTTGAACAAATTATTAAAGAAATTAAGGAAGCAGGTGCAACATCCTACCAGCAAGCCGCACAGATTGAAGCTGCCATAGCTCAAGTCGCTAGTGCCATTAGCCATATAACGTCTTCGATACAGCAGATTAGTGTAATGGCGGAAAAGTTGGATAGTACGGCCGAAGGGTTTATTAATAACTGAACTCTCAATGTCTCTGTAAAGAAAATAAGGTTATTGACAGCCATATGCTAGTTTTACATGAGGTGTCACTAACCCGGCTTATACTTACCGCTATAAAGTAGACAATAACAAAAAATCAATTGGGACTGCACTATTTTATACGTAGTAGTGAAGGCAACACTTCTAATTTTGCCGCTCTAATTGCCTTGGGGATAAGTACCCAAGGCAATTTGTTTTCAGAGCGTGATGCAATGGCAGGATCAACGACAAATTCGGTGTTGTGCCGACTGTATATCTGCAACCGAGACACCGTGAACGGTTTCGGTACTAATCGTTGTCATTCACTATAAAGACAGCAGGCATCGAACGGATAAATCCCGCCCTAGGACGAAATTTTCTTCCCTTATCTATTTTTTATCTGGTAAATCAAGGTTCATCAGTGCCGAGCTAAGCCCTTTACCGTGGATATCCAATGACAGCGTCCTGGTGACGCCGCCACCAAGTGCCTGATACATAACAAAATTCAACGCTCCGATATTGGGCAACGTATACCGGACAACCTCACCTTGAACAATATCGCTAAAAAACTCCTTGACACGTTCTGCTGTTACATGCTCTTCTAAAAATGCATAATCTTCCGGATCATAGGCAATTACCGAAATGTTGGAAATATTGCCTTTATCGCCAGTACGAGAATGCGCAATCTCACGTAACTTCATGTTATATCACCTCATAATGCAGACTATAAGAAACGAATTCCCGAGGCACAACCACTGAAACCATGGCGACAACCTCCCGAGCCACTTTGGTAGCACCGCCACCGCCGGCCGGACCGTTGGTATACAGAGTCTCAACCTCATTACCAATACGTATAGCTTCTTTCATGTTTTGCGTCCGGCCAACAACGCGAACACGTACTTCATAAGGCTCATGACCAGTTTGGGATAGTTTCTCGCCATGCATGGAAGCCACACCGATAAGATCAAGTTTTAATTCGCTGTATTGAACTCCCATTAACTTCAGCCGTTCGGCCACAATCGCGAGCGCCAGCCGTCCGCGGTTTACCGCTCCCGGCCCGGCATAACTAATTTGACCCTCGCCAATATAGCTGTCAACATAGCCAATGGAAACTTTCAGAGTATCCGGTCTAGCCTTACCGCTCCCGCCTGTAATCTCAACCTGATCAGGACCGACTTCCCTCATAGTAACTGTAGTAAAGTTGGCTACCACATCGGGGGTCATATAATTTGCCGGATCATGAATTTCGTACAGGAATTGCTCCTTGCAGGTTGCCAGCGTCACTTTGCCGCCTGATCCAGGTACCTTGGTAATGATAGCCGTTCCGTCTTCACTTACTTCGGCAATGGGGAAACCAAGCCGTGCCAGCCCTTCTACATCCTTGTATCCCGGGTCGGAAAAATAACCGCCGGTGATTTGGCCGGCGCACTCTAATAAATGACCAATAACCGTGCCCTGCCCAAGAATATTCCAATCGGTTTCGCTCCAGCCAAACTCATAAATCAAGGGAGCCATAAACAGGGCCGGATCTGCGACGCGGCCAGTAATTACAATGTCAGCACCGTTCTGGAGAGCCTCAACAATTGGTTTTGCACCAAGGTAAGCGTTGGCGGAAACCAGCTTATCCTTAATGGTTGCCAGTTTTTCACCGGTTTCCTCGATAGTATAATCTTTGGCTTGTACCACTGACAGCACATCGTCGCCGGTAACTGCGGCAATTTTCAGGCCCTTGAGTCCCATTTTCTGCGCTATTTCCTTTATTTTCTTCATACCAGCAATCGGGTTGGCGGCACCCATATTGCTGATAATCTTGATTCCCTTCGCATGACAGATTGGCAATACCGCCTCTATGCGAGCTTCCAGCAAAGCATCATAACCAGCATCAGGGTTCTTCATCTTCGCCTGCTGAGCTATGGCAATAGTTCTTTCAGCCAAGCACTCAAAACATAGGTATTGAATATTGCCCTTTTCTGCTAGTTCTACAGCAGGTTCGATACGGTCACCGGCATAACCGGCACCTGAACCAATACGTACTTTTTTCATCCTGTGTCACCTCAAGTTTTTTGTATATAAATCATTGATTAAAGTGGGAATAAGCCGGTGAGAACTGCGACAATTGTCATAACAATGGTAGTGGCAAACAGCAAAGGAATAGTAAACTTTTGATGCTCGCCTAACTCAATTTTTGTAAGACCAATTAAGAGGAAAGTAGCCGGAGTAAGCGGACTGATTGGGAAACCGGTGGTCATCTGGCCAAGAATGGCAGCTTGGGCAACCTGGATAGCCGGTACTCCCAAAGACTTGGCAATTTCGGCTACAACTGGCATTACACCAAAGTAGAAAGAATCCGGATCAAAAACCAAACTTAATGGCATTGAAATTAAGGCAACTACAAAAGGTATATGGGTAGCAAATTCAGGCGGAATAACTGAGACTGCAACCTGTGTCATGGCTTTAGTCAAGCCAGCTCCCTTCATGATTCCAGTGAAAACTCCGGCCGCGAGCAAGATACTGGCCATCATCAGCGCGGCCTTGGCATGAGCATCTACACGTGCCCGCTGTTGCTCGACTTTAGGATAATTAATTAACAGCGCTAGAGTGGCTCCCACCATGAACAATACAGCCGGTGCCAGTTTGCCGTGAACCAATCCAACAACAACAACGGCGGTTAAGATAATGTTTATCCAGAAATTTTGCGGACGGCGAAGTTTCTGTTCTTCTTCCGTTAACTCCCGAGCATATACTTCCATACTGCCGCCGGTGATCCCCAAGCGTTTTGCTTCCCGTTTACCAAGGTAATAAGCGACAGACATTACAAATATCAGACCAGCACCTAAAGCCGGTAATACAGGATTAAACAGTTCGGTAACTGGTATATTCAGCGCTGAAGCGGCGCGCAGTGTCGGTCCTCCCCAGGGAACCATGTTCATAGTGCCGGCGCCCATCGCGACAACACAAGCTAGGACCCTGCGGTCCATGTTGAGGCGTTCAAACAGTGGGAGCATGGCTGGAATGGTAATTAGAAAAGTAACTGCGCCGGAACCATCAAGATGTACGATCATAGCCAACAACGCACTGCCCATTACAATACGAACCGGATCGCCGCCTACAAATTTAAGAATGCCATTGATAATTGGATCAAACATACCGGCATCTGTGACGACACCAAAGAAAATAATCGCAAAAATAAACATCGCGACAATCGGAGCAATGCCTTGAATACCGCTCACGATAAATTTTCCTGTATCCCAACCGAAGCCTGCGGCCAACGAGGCTGCAATCGGTATAAGAATCAGAGCTGCCAGCGGCGTCATGCGCTTGCTAATAATTGCGGCCAAGAGCACAACGATAGTAATAAGACCAAGAGTAGCTAACATAGAATCCTCCCCTTAAAATAAAATTTGCTTTGCATTAATAATACAAAGCAAAATTCGTGCCAATATGCCAGATCCCTGATTTCTTGACTTGACGAGCTACAAACAACGGATAGTTTCTAATAGATTAGAAACTATCCATCCACATACCAATCACACTAAACTGCCCGGACTGAAAAAGTTCGTTTCTAAACCATTAGAATTTAAATATTAATATTCTAACAATCTAGAAAAATCATACTTCGGCTATGCCAAGACTTTTCATTTTGTTATACAAAGTAGCCAACGATATACCCAGTTGTTTAGCCGCTTTACGCTTGCCTTCTACAGAAACTCCCGCACTCTGTAAAGCGTTAATAATTAACTGTCGTTCAGTTTCACGGAGAAAATCGCTTAATTTTTTAGGTTCCGCAATGCGCAAGGGAGTTTCAACTAACAAAACAGGAGGTA
>NZ_JBYKYF010000072.1:0-1652 GCF_057736855.1 Sporomusa sp. | reverse complement strand
CACATTGTCTTCACACATATTAGCGGCAAATTCAATTACATTCCGCAATTCCCGTATATTTCCGGGCCAACCGTATGCTTGTAGAATGGTATAAACTTCCGGAGAAAACCGAAACGGACGCCCTACTTTTTGCGAGAATACGTGTAAAAAGTGCTCTGCCAACGGCGTTACATCCCCGCCTCGTTCCCTAAGTGGCGGCAAATGCAGATGTAATACATTGAGCCGATAGAACAAGTCCTGACGGAATCTACCGTCTTTGACCATTTCCGCCAGATTACGGTTGGTAGCAGCAATTACACGTATATCTAGTTCTACTTCACCGACTTCTCCTACTTTACGAATTGTCCGTTCTTGAAGTACCCGCAGCAATTTACTTTGAACCTCAAGGCTTAATTCGCCAATTTCATCCAAAAATATCGTGCCGCCATCAGCAATCTCAAACAACCCTGTCTTTCCACCCTTACGTGCCCCTGTAAACGCCCCTTCCTCATAACCAAACAGTTCACTCTCTACTAAACTTGAGGTCAGTGAGGCGCAATTAAGGGCCACAAAAGGACCGTGACTACGTTTACTTTCATTATGAATGGCATGAGCAAAAATTTCCTTGCCGGTACCGCTCTCTCCAGTAATTAAAATATCCGATACACCACTTGCGACTTTTTTCGCAAACTGGACTACCTTTTGTACCGAATCGCTTTGACCGATAAAGTCTTTAAAACTATAACGGGCCCGGTAGGCATGTTCAACCATTTTCTTCAGGCGATTAGCCTTTTTTTCAAATTTATTAACTTGCTGGCTTAGTCGATGAACTTCTGTAACATCCTTAACAATCGAAATACCGCCCGCTACCTGTCCATTAATTATAATCGGAGCCATATCCACAACATATTCGATTTCACCCTCGCGCCGGTAAACACCGGCCATAGGCACTCCGGAATAAATAACCTGGGGCAAAATAGCTCCTGGTCTAACCTCACTCAGGTTCTTGCCTACGATTTTCTCATACTCAACACCTGTTATCCGCGTGTATTCAGGATTAATATATCTAACAATAAACTCAGCATCACAGATTAATAATCCGTCATAAATTGAGTCTAAAATGTGCAAAAACCAGGACTGCGTCTCCCGCAATACATGAAAGAGATCCCCTAACTTTTCGTGTTTCTCATCAATTGTCAACTACTTTCCCCCAATCTGTCATTGTCTCTTCTAGAAGTACAAAGTGTAAAACCAAAACAAATTGTCTGTACTTTGAGTATAACATATATAACCTAGTAATTTTATTCATCAACAATAAAAAATGTCAAAAAACGTCGAAACTACATTCTCTAGCCTATGATGATCTAATCGAGCAATAAACATGTATATACACCAAAGGAAATAGTTGTCAGTGCAGTCAGCCCTACCTTAAACATACAAGGAAGGTTTTATAACATACAAAATCCTGCAAACCATTATGATCTGCAGGATTAATACTCATTATTTATGTTTATTCTACATGACTTACGACAATATCCCCCGCCGCTAACCTAGTCACTGCTCCAAACAACACCTGAGCACCAGCGGCAATATCTTCCAGACTGGCCCATTCCGCAGGATTATGGCTAATGCCGCCTTTGCAGGGGACAAATACCATACCAGTAGGGGCAAGT
>NZ_JBYKYF010000443.1:0-1891 GCF_057736855.1 Sporomusa sp. | reverse complement strand
ATAGAAAGCCGCTTTTTGCCTTACGGCATAAAAGCGGCTTTGTCTACAATCTGGAACAGAGCTTGTACTAAGCCCTGTTCTTTTTTAAGCAATATTTTCTTAACTCCGTATCCAAGACAACCATCTACTAAATCTGTTCAGGTTTCATTTCCGAT
This sequence comes from Sporomusa sp., assembly GCF_057736855.1. Classification (NCBI taxonomy): domain Bacteria; kingdom Bacillati; phylum Bacillota; class Negativicutes; order Selenomonadales; family Sporomusaceae; genus Sporomusa; species Sporomusa sp. Next base: position 1,736 of record NZ_JBYKYF010000443.1, on the reverse strand, counting down.
GAACCTGAAACCATCAACGAGATAATATAACCCAGTACCACACCGACAGCAGCCGGTATGACCCAGCCAAGACTAATGTCAAAAAACGGCAGATATTGACTGAATAACTTGGTAACAAAGCCCAACTGAATGTTTGCCGCATTTAAACCGTCAACAATGCTGACAATACCCGTAAAGAGCATACTGCAACGATAGACCTCACTCCGACCGCCAAACAGCGGATCGAGGAATACCAGAAAAATCAGCACAATGACCATTGGATAAATGCCAATCAAAACTGGCACTGAAAAAGCAATAAGCTGTGTTAGGCCAACATTAGAAATAACCAGGCTGAAAATTGACATGATATACACCAAGGTTTGATACGAAAGACGCGGGAATAATTTTGAGAAATAAGAAGCGCAAGCAGATACCAAACCGATACTGGTGGTTAAACAGGCAAAGATAATCGCCAATCCTAAAATCAAATTGCCGAGTGAACCGTAATAGATATTAGCTACCTTGGACAAAATGATACCGCCATTTTCGGCTTGTCCAATGGTCCCTGCACTGGTAGCACCAAGATAAGCCAAAGAAACATAGATTAGTCCCAAGAAAAAGGCGGCGATCAACCCAGCACCAGTACATACTTTGGCAATTTCCTTAGGATTTTCGACACCCTTGCCTTTAACCGCATTCACCACAATAATAGCAAAAACAATGGATGCAAGTGTGTCCATGGTTAAATAGCCTTCCTGAAATCCTTTAGCAAAGGCATGGCTCTGGTAGTCTCCCTGCGGTGCCAGGGGTTGTCCCAGAGGACTTAGAATGGTTTGTCCCACTAAAAACGCCAACATAATTAATAACGCAGGCGTTAATATCTTACCAACCCGATCAACAATTTTGCTGGGATTTAGTGCCAGCCAGCAAGTTACCCCAAAGAAAATAATGGAATAAATAAGTAGACCTGTTCCACCACCGCTCATATCGCCTGACATAAACGGCTTAACTCCAATTTCGTAAGAAACTGCGCCTGTACGGGGAATAGCAAACAAGGGACCAATCGTTAGATAGGTACTAACCAACAAAGCAGTAGCAAAAACCGGATGGACCCTTTTGGCTAAATCGCCAGCGTCATTACTGCCGGATAAGCCAACAGCCAAGACCCCTAATAACGGCAGTCCAACACCAGTAGTTAAAAAACCAAAAACAGCAACCCAGACATTATCGCCTGCCGACTGTCCTAAGGCAGGCGGAAAAATCAAGTTGCCTGCACCAAAGAACAAAGAAAACAACATTAACCCAATTGCCAGCGTATCTTGAAACGACAATTTTTTCACCTTCAACAAAATGTCCTCCTCCGCAAGTACTAATACTGTTACAGTATATTACATGTTTACAACAAAATCAATATTATGTCTTCTATTTGTATTCAAAATTCCTAAAAAAATAACATAATTTATCAAAAAAATAAAACCAGTTTTCCTTAGCAAAAAGGAAATCACTGGTTAACTCACTTCACTGCTATATCGCCTGTCTGGCTATTGATACTGCCATTTGCATAGTTTTCTTTCCAAATAATCAATGGTACTAAACAGGGTTAACCCGATGCTGCTTAAGGCGACAATACCAGAATACATTTCCAAGTAATTGACCCGCAGCCAAGCATCCATGATAAAGTATCCCATTCCATATTGTGTACCAAATGTTTCGGTAAAAAACAGCACCGAGATGGCTGTTGCCATAGCTACTCTGAG
>NZ_JBYKYF010000071.1:0-12108 GCF_057736855.1 Sporomusa sp. | reverse complement strand
GTCAAAATTGATGGAAGAAGCTTTAAAGGGATTATTTATAAATAACTATGTTTCAATTATTTTGTAAACATAGTTCCTTGGTGTTGAACAAGTAGTATATAAAAATATGATTGAAAATTCTGTTAAATCTGGTAGGCAAAATAACCAATAGGTTGTATAATATAAATAGAGGGAATTGGATATATTATACAAAAAACAATAGGGGGATTGGAAACATGACTACACATGCTAAACAGTATTGTGACGAGCTTTATCGCCGCGTTGTCGAACGAAATGCCAATGAACCTGAATTCCACCAGACAGTCCAGGAAGTGCTGAGTTCTTTAGTGCCTGTACTTGAAAAAAATCCCGAATATATTGAACTGGGAATTATTGAGCGCCTTGTGGAGCCGGAGCGTCAATTTATATTCCGGGTGCCCTGGGTGGATGATACTGGTAGAGTGAGAGTGAATCGCGGCTTCCGGGTTCAGTTCAACAGTGCGATTGGACCATATAAAGGCGGCTTACGTTTCCATCCGTCGGTTAACCTCGGTATTATTAAATTCCTTGCTTTTGAACAAACATTCAAGAATTCCCTGACAAGCTTGCCAATGGGTGGCGGCAAAGGCGGTTCTGATTTCGACCCGAAAGGAAAATCCGATAATGAGGTTATGCGTTTTTGTCAAAGCTTCATGACTGAGCTGTATCGCTATGTCGGACCGGATACTGATGTACCGGCTGGTGACGTTGGCGTTGGCGGCCGGGAGATCGGATACCTGTTTGGACAATATAAAAGAATAGTCGGCAGCTATGAAAATGGCGTATTAACAGGAAAAGGCCTTACGTATGGCGGCAGCCTGGCGCGTCCAGAAGCCACTGGTTTTGGAATTGCTTATTTCTGTCAGGAAATGCTGAAATCGAAAGGAACCAGTTTTGATGGCAAAACCGTAGCTATATCAGGCTTTGGCAATGTTAGCTGGGGAACGGTGAAGAAAGTTACTGAATTGGGTGGTAAGGTTGTAACCCTTTCCGGTCCTGACGGATACATTTACGATCCAGATGGCGTCAGTGGCGAAAAAATTGATTATATGCTGGAAATGAGAGCTTCTTGTCGTGACCAGGTTAAAGATTATGCCGACAAATATGGGGTTAAATTTTTCCCGGGCGAAAAACCCTGGAAAGTAAAAGTAGATATTGTCATTCCTTGTGCTACGCAAAACGAGATTCATCTTGAGGATGCAAAGCACATTGTCGCCAATGGAGTAAAATTTGTTTGCGAAGGATCTAATATGCCCTGCACCAACGAAGCCATTGATTATTTCCTGAAAAATGGCGTGTATCTTGGACCTTCAAAGGCGGCTAATGCAGGTGGTGTATCTGTCTCAGGTCTGGAAATGTCACAAAACAGCATGCGGATGGCTTGGTCGTTTGAAGAAGTTGATGCTAAACTCAAAACCATTATGCTGAATATCTATCAAAATGCCAGCCAGGCGGCCGAAGAATATGGTTTTAAGGACAACCTGGTTGTTGGCGCCAACATTGCTGGATTTATCAAAGTGGCCGAAGCCATGAAAGCCCAAGGTGTGGTTTAAAACCTAATGAGCAATGGGATATTCGAAGCCTAAGGTAGGCTCGGATATCCCATTGCTTTTTGTTTTATCTATATGTATATCCGGTGGGTAAGACTGATTATTCTGTTCTGCGGTCATTAAGCAGGAAGACTCAGATTTACAACGAATAAGGGTGTTTACAGTCATATTACAAGGAATCAGCGGAGGAACTATGGCAAGAATTGCTTTTATCGCACCCTACAAGGAAATGTATTTGGCAGGGCAAAAAGTAATTAAGGATTTAGGTATTCAAGATATAGCAGAGTCATATCTTAGCCGCAATGATCGTGCGGTGCCACTGGCAAAAAGGTTAGTGGCGGCGGGGGTGGAGGTGGTCGTAACCCGCGGTGGGACGGCTACCTTAATTATTAAGGCTGGGATCGAGGTGCCGGTTATTGAAATTCCTATTGGTGCGCCTGAACTGGTCCGGGCATTAGTTGATGCTAAAAAAATAACAGGCTTACAAAATCCGGTTATTGCTGTGCTGGCATTTCGTAATATGATATATCAGTTGGAAGTATTATCCGATATTCTTGGAGTCGAGCTGATGATTTATGAACTTAGCTCATCTTTTACCATTCCGATGGCATTGGAAAAGCTGACAAAAGAAAAAAAGGTAGATATTGTTTTAAGCGGTATTCACGGTACTCGCCTCGCACGACAAAAAGGCATGAAGACGGTGGAGATTGGGTGGAGTGAAGCTTCATTGCGGACAGCCTTTATGGAAGCGAAAAAGGTTGCCTATGCACGGAAGCTGGAACAAAAGCGGTCGCAGACTTTTCGTGTATTAGTTGATTATTCGTTGGAAGGAATCATCAGTACCCATAGTGATCGCCAGATAGAAGTCTTCAATCCGGCTGCTGAGCGGTTGCTGGGGGTAGAGGCCAGTACAGTCATTGGTAAAAAAATCGATGAAGTATTCCCCATGTTTGATGTTGCCACATGTCTTAAGCAAGGCCAAAGTCTGCTCGGACAAATCGTCAAAGTAAATAAAATCACAATTTTGGCCAATATTGCCCCGGTAAAAGTAGGAGATGAGCTTGTCGGTGCGATGATTACCTTTCAAGATATATCTAAAATTACCGAAATGGAAGGTAAAATTCGCAAAGAAATATATACAAAAGGGCTGGTAGCAGAGCATACTTTTGCCGACATACTTGGCGCTTCACCCGCTATACAACATGCCAAGGAGGTAGGCAGAGAATTTGCCAAAAGTGATGCCACAGTTATGATTATTGGTTCTTCCGGTGCAGGAAAAGAGCTATTTGCGCAAAGCATCCACAATTGCAGTAAACGCTGTAAAGGTCCTTTTGTAGCCGTCAATTGTGCTGCCATTCCTGCTTCGCTTTTAGAAAGTGAACTGTTTGGTTATGTGGAAGGGGCCTTTACAGGGGCTAATCGCAAAGGCAAACCAGGCCTGTTTGAACTCGCGCATACTGGAACGATATTTCTGGACGAAATATCGGAAATGGATACATATGGCCAAAGCCGTCTGCTGCGGGTGGTCCAGGAAAAACAAGTCATGCGGCTTGGCGATGATAAGTATATTCCGATTGATGTCAGGATTATTGCTGCTACCAACAGAAATCTACTTCAACTCGTAAAAGACGGTAAATTTAGAGAAGATTTGTATTATCGCTTACATGTGCTTAGTTTGCACATTCCACCGCTAAAAGAACGACAAGAGGATATTATCATTCTCGCTGAGCATTATATTAAGCTGTTTACGAAACAATACTTTGGTGACAGTCATAAAACCTTGGTTCTCGAACCACAGGCCATCAACCTGTTAAACCAATACGATTGGCCAGGGAATGTGCGCGAGTTAAGAAACGTAATGGAGCGTCTGGTTATTATGACGCAAGGTGAGATGATAACTGCTGAAGCCATTCGTGATTATTTTCAGAGTCATTCTCTCACTGTTCAAGAAAATAGACCCAGGGTAGATATCCATTTATTTAGCGAAAGGGAAAGAATTCTTCAAGCATTAATTGCATCAGACTATCATCAAGGTAAAGCAGCCGAATTATTAGGTATGAATCGGAGTACACTCTATCGCAAACAAAAAAAATACCAAATTGACATTAAGCGATTTTGCAACAAATAATGCAATTTGCCACATAGACATAATGCAATTTGCATCAATAGTCCAAGGAGCAAATGGTTTGCGTTGAATAATCACTCAAAACCCTTATCTTATCCATCCAAGGAGGCGTTATAATCAACACCTCCTTTTTTTATTATCAAACGCCGCTTGTATATATTGGTTTTGGCATGAATATTGCATTTTTAGTTTAATGTACAGGACCTGATGGAGCTACATGGCTGCCGACGAGGCTGTAATGTATTCATACCGTGCAATTACTGAATTTTCTTACATATGGGGGGGTAAAAACCATGATGTCACACAGAGAAAGAATGTTAGCAACCCTGCAGGGAAGGCCTACCGATTGTCTGCCGGTTGTACCGCGCCTGGATTTGTGGTATAAGGCAAATAAGTATAAAGGGACGCTTCCGGCAAAATATCGCAATTATACTCTGATGCAGATTATTGAAGATTTGGATGTGGGGTATCACAGTGTTACCGCTGACCGAGATTTATATCATGATTCCCTTGATATAGTGGATCGCGCACTGGGTATCTGGCGGGTAGACACTATGCCATATCATACGAAATTCCGGAATATTAAACGCAATATCACTTATGAAGGAGACACCACGGTTGTTGAGTATATAACTCCTGTTGGTAATATCCGGACAAAAGTAGTCTATGATGAGTCCATGCGTTCAGCCGGTATTACTTTATCCCATGTGGCTGAACATGCCATCAAAAGTGTGGATGATTTTGAGGCGGTGGCTTATATTTTCGAAAATGCCGAAGTTGTCCCCAATTATGAAGGAATGCTTAAGCTAAAAGCGGAGATCGGTGATCGGGCCTTGTTAGTAGGAACAGCCAGTATGGGCTGTTCAGCGATGCATCATATTTTGCATGAATTAATGCCCTATGATTTGTTCTTTATGGAGTGGTATGATCACAAAGAAGAATTACTGCAGTTAGCTGAACGGATGACACCCTATATTAATAAAGTCATTGATGTAGCCATTAATAGTCCGGCAGATATCATTCAATCCGGTACTAACTATGACGCACAGATCACCTGGCCGCCTTTTATGGCCGAATGTGTAGCACCCTATCTGGCGGCTACTGCAGATAAGGTTCATGCCGCAGGAAAATTTTTGTTAACGCATACAGATGGGGAAAATAAGGGACTATTACCTTTCTTTTTGAAAGGTAAAATTGATATTGCTGACTCAATCACTCCGGCACCTATGACCTCACTCACGCTCAAGCAGGTCAGAGAGGCATTTGGTGATAAGATCACAATCTGGGGAGGAATACCATCGGTTTCAGTATTGGAAAATTCCATGACCGATTATGAGTTTGACGTCTTCATTTATGACTTATTTGAACAAATGGGTAAAGGCGATCATCTCATCCTGAGCATTGCCGATACCGCTCCACCGGCCATGAAGTTTTCAAGGCTTGAACGAATTATCAAAATGGCAAAAGAATTTGGCCCTATTCGTCCATAAGCTGTCGTGAGGAATATACGCAAAAGGAATCAGCTACATGCAAAATATTATGAGGAGGAATTGTTGTGGAAAAACTGTTACAAGACATACATGCGGCTATTTGGGAGCATGATGCGAAAAAGGTCAAAGAATTGGTAAAAAAGGCCGTTGCTGCCAATATGGATGTGCAATCCATTGTTAATGACGGACTGGTCGAAGGCATGAACCGCATTGGTGCTAAGTTTAAATCTGGTGAAGTATTCATCCCTGAAGTCTTAGTTTCTGCCCGTGCTATGGCAGCAGGCATGGCGGTGATTAAACCATTACTCAAACAGGCCGGTATAAAAGAAAAGGGAACCTTTCTGATTGGTACAGTAAAGGACGACTTGCACGATATTGGCAAGAATCTGGTCATTATGATGTTTGAAGGTGCTGGCTACAAAGTGATTGATTTAGGAATCAATGTTCCTAAAGAAAAATTTGTTGAGGCAGTTGCCGAGCATAAACCCGATGTTGTTGGTTTAACTGCTTTGCTTACTACCACCATGGTGCATATGAAAGACACGACTGACGCCCTAAAAACAGCTTATCCTGGAATTAAAATCATTGTAGGCGGAGCACCGATTACCCAACGGTTTGCCGATGAAATTGGGGCCGATGCATACGCTGTTGACGGTGCCGTTGCCGTTGAAATAGCAAACAAGTTTCTGGAGCAAGCGGCTGGTTAAGGAACTCCTATGCGGATTAATTACTTAACCCAGTATCGGGCTGAAAAACTTGTATAAACTCTGTTTTGAGAGCCGTTGTAAAGGTAACCACCATTGCAACGGCTCATTTTGTAGAATCATATTCATAGTATTTCATTTTTTTCTTTGAAACGAAGAGGAATTTTTGCAAAACGTATGGAAGATTAGGCAAAGCTAATCCTGTCATAGAAGATGTTACATATGCTGGAGGAAAGGAATTCAAGCTTATGAATACTTGCAAAAACAGCGAACTGTCACCGGACCACCCTTTAAGAATGTATTATGATTATTTTTTGCAGATGGAATATATATGGGTAGAAAAAATAAAACCTGAATAATGCTATCCAATGAAATTTGATTTATGGGAGGATATGTAATTGAATCAAAAATATGTATACCTTGTAGCGGCCGCGCATTTTTTCTGCGATATTAGCATGGGGGCGTTGCCAGCTATTTTTCCATTTTTTATTTTGCATTATGGTATGGATTACCAAGCCGTGGCAGGTTTTATGTTTGCGTCTAGCTTTTTATCTTCGGTGGTACAGCCTGCTTTTGGCTGGCTGGCAGATCGTGTGTCAAAAACATGGTTTATGTCATTGGGGATTTTTTTAACTGGTACAGCCATGGGGATGGCTGGGCTGTTTGAAAATTATTGGGCTATTTTTGCTCTAGTAACGGTAAGTGGAATCGGCAATGCTATTTTTCACCCAGAAGCGGCGCGCATGATTCACAAACTTTCTGGAGCCAAGAGAGGTACGGCTTTAAGTATTTTTTCTGTAGGCGGTAACGGTGGTTTTGCCGCCGGACCGATTCTTGCTGTGTCTGCCATTACGGCATTTGGTATGAAAGGAACAGCCGTGTTTTGCTTGTTGGCAGTGATTATGGCCAGCATTTTATTGCTGGTTGTTCCCAAAATGAAAGCAGATATCGCTCAGACTTCTGTTTCTGAAATAGCTGCCGATGGAACAACCTCAGAACCAGACAGCAAGCTGCGGAATGATTGGTCATCCTTTGCCCGGTTAACATTGCTAATTATTTTTAGCTCGATTGCCCTTTGCGGGTTGCGAAGCTTTATTCCGCTATATTTGGTAAATGCCACAGGACTTTCTACTGCGGCAGCTGGTTCAGCGCTGTCCCTGTTATTTATGTTTGGTGTAGTGACTACCCTTATTGGTGGCGTGTTGGCAGACAAAATCGGTTATTTAAAAGTGGTGCAGATCAGTTATGTGCTGTTGGTACCAATGATAGGTTTATTATCACAGACCTCAAATGCGTACATTGCGTATGCCTTGATGATCCCGATTGGTTTTGCCATGTTTTCCCCGTTCAGTTCGATTGTTGTATTGGGACAGAGTTATTTAGCGCGTAGTATCGGTTTTGCCTCCGGCGTGACACTGGGCCTTAGTTTTAGTGTAGGTGGCATAATTGTTCCTTTAGTCGGTAGGTTTGCCGATCATTATGGGTTGCCGGCAACCATGGAACTTCTCACAGCGGTTGCCATGCTGGCGGCAGTATGTTCGTTTCTTCTGCCTAAACCTGTGCTTATGGGGGTGCAGCGAGAATCGAAGGCAATGTAAGCCTGGTAAACTCGAAAATTTGATATAAGTACTACCATGTGTATAGAAGAAATGTTAAAATATTTATTTTGTTTGCTAAATAGTGGAAGATGAGAGGATTTCGAATAACAGCATAGAAGATTATATTTTGAGAATTCTATGAGAGCATTCTTCAAATCCCTGAAATGCTTTATTCAAGAGCATATATGGCAGGGCAATCTTTGTCTGCTTATATAAACACTATACAGTGCGAATATAACAACAGCAAACAAAAAGAGGGGGAAATGATCATGACTTACAAAGAATTACTGGAAAAGGCACGGACTTGTATCGGCAGTTACTGCAAAGCATGTGCCATTTGCAATGGTCATGCCTGTAAAAACACAATACCTGGACCTGGAGCAAAAGGGGTTGGTGACACAGCCATTCGCAACTACCAGAAGTGGCAGGAGATCCGGGTCAATATGGATACCCTCTGTGCAAACAGACCGGTCGATACTTCGCTTACTATATTTGGCAGGACATTTAAATATCCGTTTTTCGCTGGACCGGTTGGTGCAGTAAATATGCACTACAGCGACAAATTTAATGATATGACCTATAATGATATTTTGGTTTCTGCCTGCATGGAAAATGGAATCGCAGCTTTTACCGGTGATGGTACAAATCCGGCCGTTATGGAAAGCGCGACTGCGGCGATAGCTAAAGTCAATGGTTGTGGTGTTCCTACGATTAAGCCCTGGAATTTTGATACAATCAAAGAAAAAATGGAGCTTGTACACCAATCAGGTGCTATGGCTGTTGCCATGGATATTGATGCAGCCGGTCTGCCTTTCTTAAAGAACATGACACCGCCGGCTGGCGGAAAATCCGTTGACGAGCTTCGCCGTATTGTTGAACTTGCTGGTATTCCATTTATCGTAAAAGGAATTATGACCGTAAAGGCTGCCATGAAAGCCAAAGCAGCAGGAGCAAAGGCCATTGTTGTTTCTAATCACGGTGGCCGGGTATTGGATCAGTGTCCGGCCACTGCAGAAGTGCTTCCGGAGATTGCGGAGGCTGTCGGCGGCGATGTAAAGATTTTTGTTGACGGCGGTATCCGCTCAGGTACAGATATTTTCAAGGCTTTGGCCCTTGGGGCTGACGGTGTCCTAATTTGCCGTCCGTTTGTAACAGCCGTATATGGTGGTGAAAAAGAAGGCGTAAAGCTGTATATTGAAAAGTTGGCTGAAGAATTAAAAGATACGATGGCAATGTGCGGTGCATTCAGCCTGAGCGAAATTACCAGAGATATGGTACGTCGACCATAAGTCGTTTTCACCAAGAAAACGGATAATGATGGTATTATGAAACGAAAATAGAGCATACCGATCCAACAGCATATTGAACAGCCCCTCAAACATTAGAATCATATCTAACATTTGGGGGGCTGTTTATTTTGGGGAGAATTTTTGCTTTATGTTTCTTTTAGGTCTATTTTACACTTAAAAAGGTTTTTCCTAATGCATCGGCTGCTAATAATGCATTATACAGTTCATCCGGAGTTACATCACCAAGCATATTATGGATGGATTCTCCGGGCATACATGCTTTTTCCGCTGCAATATGAACTCTGCTTACATCCGAAACGCCGACTTGCGCTAATGTTACAGGTAAACCAACCGAGATACAGAATTCAATTACCTCCGCAATTTCTTCCATAGGAGCATTTTCAATAATTAACTGTGCAATTGTTCCGAAAGCCACTAATTCTCCGTGCATAGTTGATTCACATTCTTTTAAGGCGGTAAAACCGTTATATACAGAATGGGCAACCGCCAAACCGCCATTATCTGCTCCCACACCGCTTAGATAAGTATTTGCCTCAATGATATTTTCCACTGCCGGAGTTAAAAGACCCTGCTCAACGGCTAATTTTGCCTTATAGCCATCGGCCAATAGTGTTTCATAGCAAAGCCTGCAAAGTGCCATTGCTGAATTCGTGATTCCGCCATTTTCGAGGCTGGGTGAATTGGTTTTTAAGCAGGCTCTTGCTTCAAAATAGGTGCCTAAGGCATCGCCCATTCCTGCCACCAAAAATTTTACTGGTGCTGCAGCGATGATAGAAGAATCTACAATTACCGTCTCCGGATTTTTTGGATAAAAAATATAGTTGCAAAAAGAACCGTCATCATTATAAATTACGGAAAGACCTGTGCACGGCGCATCGGTAGCTGCGACTGTAGGCATAATTACTACCGGCAATTTTTCATAATAGGCGATAGCTTTGGCAGTGTCTATGGCACTTCCTCCGCCAATTGCGCCTACAACCTCGATATTGTTTTCTTTAACAATCTTTCTCAATCTTTCGATTTCACCAGTAGAGCTAATCCCATTAAATATTTCAAACATAATGTTTGCAGGTTTATTTTCAAAACTTTTTTCAATTTTAGGTTTGGCAGTTTTGCAGCCGCTGCGACTACAAACAAACAAAAAAGAAGTTCCCAAATCTTTGGTGATTTCATAAGCTTCTAGCAAAGCATTTTTTCCTTGTACATACTTAGCAGGTGCTCTCATTAGTTTTAACATCTTAGCATCGTCTCCTAGAAAAAATATTTATGGAAAAAAATACGTAAGAGCAAACAGTAATTCGCTATTTGCTTAGTTGTATTTTAGCACTAATCTTCTCTGGTTTCTAGTGAAAAAACTAACAAATTGTGTTTATTACATAATTGAGAAAATCTATTCCCGTAATAATATGCTTTGTTATAGTATTTGGTCTCAATATAATGTGCAGGTATAATATAGATAATTAATAAAACATTGCAGAAATACATATAGAATTTGTAGAGGGAGGCTTTATGATTGAAATTAAGGGAAAATACAATACTGCTTTAGTATTTGCCGAAACGATCGAGGAAACCGCATTCCATCAAATTGAAACCTTGTGCAATCAGGAATTTGTGAAACACAGCAAAATAAGAATTATGCCTGATGTCCATAGTGGAGTCGGCTGTACCATAGGGACCACAATGACGATGGAAGATAAAGTAGTACCTAATCTTGTTGGTGTTGACATTGGCTGTGGTATGGAAGTTATCCGGCTGGAAAATCGTCAAATTGATTTGTACAAGCTGGATCAATTGATTTATGATAAAATACCTTGTGGTTTTCAGATCAGAGACAAAGAGCACAAATATAATGACGAAATTGATCTGACTGCATTGAAGTGCAAAGCCAAAGTCAATCTTACAAGAGCAAGGCGGAGTATCGGTTCACTAGGCGGGGGCAATCATTTTATCGAAGTCAATAAAGATAGCCATGACAATGTATATATTGTTGTTCATTCCGGCAGTCGACATTTAGGGAATGAAGTGGCAAGCCTTTATCAAAACCTTGCCGTTCAATTGTTGAAAGAGAATTCCGGTATTGCAGAGCGTAATGGGGCCGGAGGAAAAAAAGGAGTAGCGAAAGAACACAAGCGTAGCAAGAAGGAAAGTGTAACTGGCATACCCAAGGAGTTAGCTTATTTGTCTGGGGTGTATTTTGAGGACTATATCCATGATATGAAGATTGTTCAGCGTTTTGCCGACTTGAATCGGAAAGCTATAATAGATGAAATTGTAACCGGCATGAAGCTGGATGTGGCAGAACAGTTTACAACCATCCACAATTACATTGATACCGAGAATATGATTTTGCGTAAAGGAGCCGTTTCGGCTAAAAAATCTGAAAAATTGTTGATTCCCATAAATATGCGTGATGGCAGTTTGATTTGCGTTGGCAAAGGGAATCCTGAATGGAATTTTTCAGCTCCACATGGCGCTGGTCGAATTATGAGTCGAATGCAAGCTAAGAAATCCTTTACCTTGTCACAATATCAAGAGCTTATGAAAGGGATTTTTACCACATCTGTCAACAAAGCGACACTGGACGAATGTCCTTTGGCCTATAAGCCGCTGGAGGATATTGTTAAGCATATCGGCGAAACTGTGGACATTATTGAAAAGATTCAGCCGATATATAATTTTAAAGCAGCAGAATCATAGAAAATGGTTCTAGATCTGGTTGCGTGATAAAAAGGAGGGCCCCTTATAGACACTGTTACCTATGAGAGGCCCCCGGATTATTTACTGCTTTTTTTCGGCATATTTGGCACTAGCTAGTTCAGAGGCTTTATCAATTTTAGCATTATATTGATCGGTAACTGTATCTGAGTTTTGGTAGCTTACGCCTTCTAACTTTTCTGTTGCGCTATCAGTAGCTTCGTCCAGCAGCTTGGTTGCCTTCTTTTTATTTTGCATGCTATCACCTCCTAACTACAGTGTGCACCAGTTTTATATAAGTAAACCTAGCTATATTTGTCATTTTTAATAATTTTACGTGTATTGCGGTTGACAATAATCTAAACAACTGGTATAGTATTAACTCGGAGGACGCGGGAGTGGCGGAATTGGCAGACGCACCAGACTTAGGATCTGGCGGGTAACCGTGGGGGTTCAAGTCCCTTTTCCCGCACCATAATGCCGGAGTGACGTAATTGGCAGACGTAGCAGACTCAAAATCTGCCGGGGGTAACCCCGTGTCGGTTCGAGTCCGACTTCCGGCACCATCTAGGGGTATAGCTCAATTGGTAGAGTAGCGGTCTCCAAAACCGTTGGTTGT
>NZ_JBYKYF010000442.1:0-1896 GCF_057736855.1 Sporomusa sp. | reverse complement strand
GCTATTTGGTACTATAATACAAGCAGTCAAGTAACCGGGGTTAGGTTTTCAAATAGCGGTATTGAGTTTTATAGGAATGGAGACCGGATAGGGATTACAGGAACTATTTCCGGAAGAACATATTTAAATGGGCTTGTTGTTGGATAATCTTGCTATTTTTTGTAAAATCGCATATACTATACTTGAAAGGAGTGACGTATATGCGTAAATTTTCAATTGTGAGCGTCCTGTTGGCTATATTATTGCTTTCCGGTTGTGGCGCACATTCAGCATATACAGCCGATGAGGACGGCTCTCTGAACACGGGAGGGACAACGTTGTCAACCGCAGCTCAATCTACAGATTTAATAGATAAAAAGCTGACTGAAGCCTTAGCGGCAATCGAATCTGCTGCTACGGAGGCGATAAGACAAATACAGCAAGCAGCTTCAACGACTAAAACTACATTACCAATAACTGAAACAACTACGACCATACCATCAGCGGGGTCGCTTGAGCCTAAAACTATTTCTGTTAACATTGAAACAAAACGCGGTGATGGAACGCTGACATTTATAAAAGCTGAATCCAAACCCTTTGCAAACGAAATTATTTTTTATTATGAAACCAGTGATGAATCTGCTAAGATGCCGGATATAAGTAAAACTTTTCTGGTTGGAAAATCCGGTAAAAAGTATACCACTGATACTTTTTACGGTGTTGGAAATAAAGGTCAGGTTCATTTCCAAGGTATCACCGACTTCTCCGACCTCTCCACCGTCACCCTAACCTACGCATTTGAAGGCTACGAACCTGTAACCGTAACATTTGATATACCAGGGCTATAAACAAACCTAATCAAATCAACCCGCTCAGAAATGGGCGGGTTTTGTTGTGTAGAAAGGGGGATTGTTATGACATTAGAAGAGCGCATTGCAAAGCTGGAAGAAAAAATGGCCGTGCTGGAGCAAGCAGCACGACCGGTGAGTATTACTGCTGAGATGATTTCTGGCGGTCAATTAGCTCCGCCAACTTCTTCTGGTCAATTGCAATTGTTGAATTGCGAAGTGTGATTCCTTTGCAATTAACACAACCCCAGACCTCGACAGGGAAACCGGATGCAGGAATAAATGCGGGAGGGCTTTTACTGGTATCTACGCAAGTTAGTACAAATGAATTTCCCGCAGGT
The DNA here is from genome assembly GCF_057736855.1 of Sporomusa sp. Taxonomy (NCBI): domain Bacteria; kingdom Bacillati; phylum Bacillota; class Negativicutes; order Selenomonadales; family Sporomusaceae; genus Sporomusa; species Sporomusa sp. The sequence goes on along the minus strand of NZ_JBYKYF010000442.1, from coordinate 728 downwards.
GGCTCTAGTCTTGCAAACATCGGCGATTTAAATATGGACAAAGTTCCATTATATTCACCTCCCTTCTAACACAAAACAGTACCACAATCTCCATAATTTTACAATATCAGCACCTGCCGTATGACAGGCGCTTTTCTATTTGCAAAGGAGTGATACAAGCATGGCAATCCAATTCAGACGCGGCAACGAGGCTGATTTAGTTGCTGAACAGTTACTTCCAGCTGAACCCGCTTTTTCTCTTGACCAAAAGCGCTTTTTGATTGGTACGGGAGATGGAGTCGCAGCCGTACCAACAGAGGCGCAGGTTGTGTCAATCGCTACATCTTTGATGTCGCAGCGCCTACCCGTTGGCACCATATTAATGTGGCCGGGCAACGTTGCACCATCCGGAACGTTATTACTGCAAGGTCAATCGGTCAATCGTGCTGATTGGCCTGATTTATGGCAGTACGCGCAGAATTCCGGAAATATTGTCTCCGACGCACAATGGTCAAGCCGCAAAGGTTCGTTTTCTACTGGAAACGGTTCAACTACGTTTCGCTTGCCCGACCTGCGCGGCGTGGTGCCTGTGGGATACGACACGGCGCAAACGGAGTTTAATACTCTTGGAAAAATTGGCGGTGCGAAGACGGTAGCGCTTAGTTTGGATCATTTACCGTCCCATCGGTCTACACTTAATGAGTGGGTGTTAATCGTTTCCAATTCAGGCAACACCGGAAGGTTTAATC
>NZ_JBYKYF010000070.1:0-12118 GCF_057736855.1 Sporomusa sp. | reverse complement strand
TTCGTATATGGAGTAATATTAGTCTGGCAAGATGCCCTCGAACAAAAAAGAAACAAAAGGGTTACCACATCAGTGCTGCTTTTTAAGAGGAGCAGCCAGGAGGAAAGAATGAACACAAAACTGGGGTGATTACTATACGATATACACTAAATTTGCAGGGGAAAATTGTTTTACTGGTTTGCAGTGTCGTTTTGGTAGCCCTGTTAGCTACGAATTGGCTCATTTCCAAGAGTGTCGCTGAAAATATAACTGAACAAATGGGACGAACTGTTATGTATATAGCGCGCACCATTGCCCATTCGGATATTGTTGCCGAAGGATTAGCCGGTGTTCGCAGGGAGAGTGACATCCAAGACTATGCTAACTCTATACGACATCTAACCGAATCTGCTATTGTGGTCGTTTTTGATATGAACGGAATTCGTAAATCGCATCCTGACGAAACGCTGTTAGGCACCCATGTTATCGGCGGCGATGAAGAACCTGCGCTCAAAGGCGAGGAGTATCTTTCCTTTGCTACTGGCACAGTCGGCCCTTCGCTTAGAGCTTTTACGCCAATAAAATATAATGGTCAGCAGGTCGGAGGCGTAGTAGTAGGTATCCGTGTAGACGACATTGAGCGTGCGGTGGCTGAGAGTCGTAAGCAAATTTTTATTACTATGCTTTTAGGCATGACAATTGGAATAGCGGGAGCTATGTTATTGGCCAGGAGTATAAAACAAACACTGTTTGGGCTTGAACCTGCAGGGATAGCAAAACTGCTGGAAGAGCGAAATGCAATGCTTCAGTCGGTAAAGGAAGGTATTTTGGCGGTCGATTTGTCGGGGAGAATCACATTGGCCAATGAGGCTGCAATTAATATGCTGTCTGTAGGCAGGACTATTGGTAATCCAATTGGCAAAGAAGTTGATACCTTAGTACCTAATAGTGGGTTAACCCGTATTCTGCAAACTGGCATACCTGAATTCCATCAGGAGCAAGACCTAAATGGTATACACATTATTACTAATAGAGTGCCGATATTGGTTAATGGTAAAATTGTTGGTGCTATAGCTACATTTAGTGATAAAACAGAAATAAAGCAGTTAGCAGAGGAGTTAACTGGTGTTAGAAGTTACGTAGAGGCCTTACGGTCACAGGCCCATGAATTTATGAATAAGCTGCACGTTATTCTGGGGTTGGTCCGGCTGGAATGTTATGATCAACTCACCGAATACATTAGGCGTATTGCTGACGATCAGGAAGCAGAAGTTTCGTTTATAAGTAAACGGATCAAAGATCCTGTTGTGGCTGGTCTTGTGCTCAGTAAACTCAGCAGATCACGAGAAATGGGTGTCTCTATGACAGTTCACGAAAACACGTTCATGCCGTCTGAGCCCGAGACAGTTATTCATGAACTAGTTACTATTCTAGGTAACCTGCTTGATAATTCGTTTGAGGCTGTTCAGTCTGTCTCTGAAAAGAAGGTATCTCTGGCCATCTATACTGATGATGCCATGATTACAATTCGGGTATGGGACAGTGGTCCTGGGATGGAACCGGATGTAAAGGAACAGATTTTCAAAAAAGGTTTTTCTACAAAAGCTCACAATCGCGGGTTTGGTCTGTATTTAGTAGACTGCAGCGTGAAAAGGCTAAACGGCCGGATCGAGTTTAACACATCCAAGCAGGGAACAGAAGCAGTTGTGGTAATTCCCGCTAAGCAAGGAGGCTAATCAGTATGATTCAGGTACTTATCGTAGAGGACGATCCAATGGTTGCTGAACTTAACCGCCGATACTTGGCGAAAATCGAAGGTTTCCAGGTTAAAGGGGTTGCTAGCAGTTATCAGCAAGCGCTTGAATGTTTGAACAATGATAAGATTGACTTAGTTTTGGTTGATATTTTCATGCCAGGTATGAATGGCTTGGAACTGCTTGCTAAAATAAGGGAATTTGGGCATGGCGTGGATGTTATTATGGTGACTGCTGCTCGCGACGCTGATAGCGTAAAGCAAGCATTACGTCTTGGGGCCGTAGATTATTTAATCAAACCATTCGAATTTGAAAGACTGGCTATGGCTTTACAAAAATATAAAGCGCGGGTTGACGCTATTCATAAACGTGATCTGATATGCCAGCAGGATATTGATGCCCAGTTATTGGAACGTCCCGCGCGCTGCAGTTTGCCAAAAGGCTTAGATAAGAATACGTTGCAAATGATCAAAACGACGATTGATAAGTCAGGTGTTGCATTTACCATCGAAGAAATGGCTAAACAAGTCGGTATTTCGCGGGTAACGCTCAGAAAGTATCTTGATTACCTTGTCGATAGCGGCAAATTAACTATTGAGTTAGTTTATGGCCCTGTCGGCAGGCCTGTTAACCGATATGTGCCATGTCAATTAAAATAAGATTCATAACTGCGGGCTGTTGCTCGCAGTTTTTATTTGCAATAACTTTTAAAAACTTTAATAAAGTATAAAGTTTTTGGGCTATAAGTTATCATGGATTCAGAAAAGCCTTAATTAGCGAAAATTTCAAAGTTCGCTGATGGGGACTAAAATTAATCGAAAAGGAGAGTTTTCATGAAAACAGAAGCCCTAAACAATGCTTCCATCACCAAGGAACATCCTTTTATGGCCTTCAAAATTGGCCCACTACCCCTACCCGTCTATCTTATTTTAGCTGCTATTATCTTTGCAGCATCGGTGTATGGGAAACTTCCCGCCGATATGATCGGCGGCATAGCCATAATGATGATCATGGGTATGCTGCTTGGGGACATCGGTCTGCGAGTACCGGTATTAAAGGATATCGGTGGTCCGGCAATCCTATCTATTTTTATTCCGTCCATTATGGTATTTTACAATCTTATTAATCCAGCTTCGATGAAAGCGATCACAGCCTTTATGAAAGGTTCTAATTTCCTTTATTTTTATATTTCCTGCTTAGTAACCGGCAGTATTCTAGGTATGCAGCGAGTAGTCTTGGTACAAGGCTTTATTCGGATGTTCGTACCATTATTGGTAGGTACGGCCGCATGCATCGCGGTTGGCGTGGCTGTTGGCACACTTACAGGTATCGGTGCCTATCGTTCATTTTTTTATGTGGTGATTCCTATTATCTCTGGCGGTGTCGGGGAAGGAATATTGCCGCTTTCAATGGCTTATGCAGAAATTACCGGCCTTACTAATGACCAATTTTTACCTCAGCTTGTTCCTGCTGCTATGCTCGGAAACCTGTTTGCAATTATGTCTGCTGGGTATTTGCGACGCTTAGCTGAAAGGCGCCCGGAACTTTCTGGTAACGGCGTGCTTGTCAAGTCAGGGGACGAGGAGCTCATCCGAGCTGCGCAGACAACTGAAAAACCAGTGGATCTCTCCTTAATGGGAGCTGGTTTGGTTTTGGCAATGAGTTTCTTTATCTTCGGGCAAATTGCTAACTTGGTCATTCCTATTCCTGCGCCCATCATTATGATTTTCTCAGCCGCTCTTATTAAAGCTTTTGGCATTATGCCGGCCAAGATGGAGCAAGGTGCTTATCAACTGTATCGTTTTATTACCAGTAGTCTGACCTGGCCTCTGCTGGTAGGTGTAGGGGTATTATATACCCCATGGAAAGACGTAGTAGCTGCTATTACGCCTGCTTATATAGCCACTTGTTTCGCTACTGTGGCAGCTATGGTCGCTTCCGGTTTTTGTATTGCCAAGTATGTTAAGATGTATCCAATTGAATCTGCTATTGTTACTGCCTGTCATAGTGGCTTAGGCGGAACCGGCGATGTCGCTATACTATCTGCTTCAAACAGAATGGAACTAATGCCTTTTGCCCAAATCTCCACTCGGATTGGGGGGGCTTGCATGGTTGTTATCGCGGCGGTAGTAATGAGGATGTTAAGTTAGTAAAGTTAAGGAGGAATGGTGATGAATCAGTTAAGACCGGCGCAGGCAGGGACATTAGAATCTAACGATATCATGATTAGTGTCGAGCCTCGTGATAACGGGAATGGCATAGTGATTGAGCTACAGAGTCTGGTGTTTGCCCAGTATGGGGAGCAGATAAAACAAGTGATTGAAGACACGGTAAAAAAGCAAGGTATCCAGGATATATTTATAAAGGCAGTTGACAGAGGTGCACTGGACTGCACGGTGAGAGCGCGAACACTAGCCGCCTTGTTCCGTGCTGGGGTGACAATACAGGAGGAGAGTTTATGAGTTTGAGAAGGACAATGCTATTTATCCCCGGCAATAACCCCGGTATGATACAAAATGCCGGTATACTCGGGGCAGACTCCATTATTCTCGATTTAGAAGATGCCGTCGCACCGTGCGAAAAAGATGCAGCTCGCTTGTTGGTGTGCCTCGCCTTAAAAACAATTGATTTTGGCAGTTGTGAGAAGGTAGTACGTATCAACCCTATCGATACTTTGGCTCATGAAGATATTGCTGCTATAGTACCTTGCCGTCCTGACGCACTTCTTGTTCCCAAGGTCAACAGTGCTGCGGATATTCACCAAATTGTATGTTGGATTGAAGCAAATGAAACGAGCAGCCAGCAGCCAGTAAAAATTATTGCCCTCATTGAAACGCCGCTCGGGATTGTAAATAGTTATTCCATTGCCACAGCCAATCCACGTGTTATAGCCATGGCGCTTGGTGCGGAAGACTATACGGCTGGTGTTGGTGCTTCTCGAACCAAGGACGGACAAGAAATCTTTACAGCTCGCACTATGTTGGTAAATGCTGCGGCGGCGGCTGGAATTCAAGCCATTGATACTCCTTTTACCGACGTACTTGATGAGCAGGGGTTAGCAGAAGATGTTGCTTTTGCCAAGAAACTGGGTTTTAAGGGAAAACTCGTCATTAATCCGCGACAAGTAGATGCCATTCACGAAGGTTTTAGCCCGAGTGCTGCCGAGATTGAATGGGCAAAGCGGGTGGTCGCAATTATAAAAAAAGCAGAAGAACAGGGGTCCGGGGCAATCGCATTAGACGGAAAGATGATCGATAAACCTATTGTTGATCGTGCCCAAAGACTGATACAAATGGCTCAGGTACTTGGGTTGGAAGGGAGGCAGTAATGATGAAAAATGCAATTGGCCGTATACTACCAGATTACGTGGAAGGGTACGGAGAAGTAAAACCTTTTAACGGCGCTTTCCAAACTCTTCCCACCATGCATCGTCAGGCTCCTGCCGTAAAGAGACGCACACCTTCTGACAGTAAGTTGATTGACAGCTTAGAGAAGGTATTTCGCCAGATTCCGATAAAAAACGGCATGACATTATCTTTTCACCACCATTTCCGTAATGGCGACGGTGTACTCAATATGGTGCTTGCGACAGCAGCTAAGCTTGGCATAAAGGACCTGAATATTGCTATCAGCTCAGTGTTTCCAGTACATGCACCGTTAATAGAACACATTAAGAATGGGGTTGTCACCGGACTGGACACGAATTATATGTCAGGGCCAGTTGCTGACGCTATTTCACGCGGGGTACTCAGCCGTCCTGTAATCATGAGAACGCATGGTGGGCGCGCTCGCGCTATCGAGTGCGGTCAGCTTAAGATCGACGTTGCCTTTATAGCCGCACCGGCATCTGATGATTATGGCAATATTAACGGGGTCATGGGCCCGGCGGCTTGCGGATCGCTTGGTTATGCCATTCCGGATGCTGAATATGCTGATTGCGTAGTGGTAGTGACTGACTATCTTTGCGAATATCCGTTGACACCTGTTTCGATATCGCAAACTCGAGTGGACTATGTAGTAGTGGTAGATTCCATTGGTGATCCCAGGGGCATTGTTTCTGGTAGCACAAAAGTAACTAAAGATCCGGTTGGCCTCAGAATTGCTCAAACAGCAGCCAAGGTTGTCAAAGCAGCCGGATTAATTAAAGAAGGTCTTTCTTTCCAAACGGGGGCTGGCGGTGCCTCATTGGCGGCTGCACACTATATTGGAAAAATGATGGAACAGCAAAACATAACGGCCAGTTTTGCCATGGGGGGGATAACAAGTTACCTGGTCGATATGCTCAATCGCGGTTTATTGCGTAAAATTATGGATGTTCAAGGTTTTGATTTAGAGGCGGTTCGCTCTATCGGTAACAATCCCAATCACATTGAAGTAAGCGCCAGTATGTATGCTAATCCTTTTAACGCCGGCTGTATTGTAAACAAACTTGATACCGTTTTCCTTGGTGCAACGGAAATTGATACAGATTTTAACGTTAATGTTACTACTGGCTCCAACGGAATCATTCTTGGGGGCTCGGGTGGTCATAGCGATGCAGCCGCCGGGGCCAAGCTAACGCTTATTGTTGCTAACTTACTGAGGGGACGTCTGCCGACAATTCGGGATAAAGTTCTGACTGTTACAACACCCGGCGAAACCGTAGATGTGTTGGTAACTGAGCGAGGGGTGGCCGTAAATCCATCGCGCAAGGATTTATATATGGAAATGTTGGCAGCGGGATTGCCAGTGAAAGATATTTACGATCTTAAACGTGAAGCGGAAAAAATCGCAGGCATTCCCAAAGCCGTCAAAACCCATGACCGTATTGTGGCAATAGTCGAATACCGCGATGGTACTGTTATTGATGTTGTACGGCAAGTGGCCGACTAGTATGACTGAGTAAAGGCATATCCGTCATTTAAGTTTTTTTAGAGGCAAAGACAGGAGACAGTGTGATGGGAAAAATCCAACCATTACACTGTCTCCTCTTTCTTTGCCTAAAAACACTGTTCATTAACTATATTAGCAAAACTTTAGAACTAGTATAGGTAATATCATTAAATAATATGGGCTGTATACAAGGAACTTGTCATATTAGAAAGAAGAATAAAGAATATGATATAGTTTGGTATGGCAAGATACGGGAACAAGAGAAGGAGAGTTTTATGCCGACATTAGCTGAGCAATTAGTAAAATCACTTTATGCATTAGGAGTAAGGTATGTTTTTGGCATCCCCGGTGGACCGTCAATTCCTTATATGGAAGCCATGCGGAATACTGGTATTGAATTTGTACTGGTAGCAAACGAACAGAGTGCAGCCATAATGGCTGATGTATTTGGGCGGCTGACAGGCATTCCAGGTGTTTGTCATGCTACTTTTGGTCCAGGGGCAACCAATTTAGCAACCGGAGTTGGCGGAGCATTTTTAGACAGATCCCCTCTCATAGCTTTCACGACAGAAGTGAAAGACGAGGAGCTTGCTCGACGCGTGCAGATGAATATTGATCATCAGGCTCTGTATAAGCCGATAACCAAATGGACCACACGATTGTCCAAAAATAATTTTACAGAAACAATAACACAGGCATTTAGCATAGCCTCTGCGGAAATGCCTGGACCTGTACATATCGGGTTGCCAGCCAATATCGACGGAGACATACTGGATTCTGACAGTATAGTAGACAGCTTTATTAGAGATAGCATACCAATGCCAGACCCATTGCTCTTGAAAGAGGCCGCAGCAGTCATCAAAAAGGCAAAAAAGCCAATCGTGGCGATCGGTCTAACTGCTGCGAGAAGCGGGGTACAGCATTTGGTGAGGGAGTTTATTGAGCGCAACCATATTCCTGTTTTGCTGACGCCTATGGCCAAAGGCATACTCTCAGAAGCTCATCCCTGTTATGCGGGGGTGCTCTTTCATGCAAAAAGTGAGCTTGTGGCATCCGTCTATAGGGAGGCAGACTTAGTTATTGGCATTGGGTATGATCCCATTGAGTTTAATTATGAGGCTTGGATGCCCAATGTTCCCTTACTCCATATAGATACTCAACCGGCTGATATTGCTTCAGAATATAATGTTGCCTGCGAAATAACGGGAGACTTGGCGCAGGCCATTTCCTATCTGACCTCGTTATCACTGCCGGTATACCATTGGGATTTGGATCAAATACAAGATAACAAACATAAAGTATTTCAAGCATTAATGCCGCAAGGGGGAGCCTTTAGTCCGTCAACTGCCATAGCCGTTTTACAAGACATGCTGCCGCCGGATGGAATTATAACCGCAGATGTAGGGGCACATCTTCATTTGTTAGGGCAATTGTGGAAGGTTCAGGAGCCTAACCGTTTCATTATGACCAATGGGTGGTCGGCGATGGGGTTTGGCATTCCCGCAGCCATTGGTGCCAAATTATGTAAACCAGCAAGCACAGTAGTTTGCATAACGGGTGATGGCGGCTTCCTGATGAATTGCGGCGAACTTATGACTGCGCGCAGGCTGGGCAGCCATATTGTGGTTATTGTCTTATGTGATCGCAATTTGAGCTTAATCGAAGTTAAGCAAGACTGGAAACATGTCCCCCAGTATGGTACGAACTTATATGAAGGCGAGTATTTTGCCGCCAATCACTTTCTGGGTGTACCGGTACTTAAGGTGCATGATGAAGCCGAAATGAAAGACTCCTTGCACAAGGCGTTTGCTGCGGACGGACCTGTCATCATTGAAGCGGCGGTTGACGGAAGCGTATACAAACATTTAATTACAAGAAATTATAAGTAAAAACCGACAGTAGCACTAGGGTTAATGTCCTAGTGCTTTTTGGCTCTTTTACCCATCAATCATAAACCCTTTTCAAAGTGGTAGATGGCCGAAGTTGCTGAGTTGAATAGATTATCGGATGATGTTGGCGTAAAATGTATGGCATTATGGTGAAGCTTATATAATAGATAATAACAACAGAAGTATTTCCTGAGCGAGAGTTTGAATTAAGCCTACGGTAGAATTGGAGAACGTCAATGGAAATAGGAATAATGATACTGCTGCTGCTTTTCTGTCTGCTGATTTCCAATATTGTCAGCCATTATGTCCCATCGGTGCCGACAGCACTTACGCAAATCGCCACCGGCATTGTGGTTGCGCTGATATTTAAGAATATTTCCGTCAAAATTGAAACAGAAAGTTTTTTGCTGCTGTTTGTTGCACCATTGTTATATAACGACGGAAGTCGTTTTCCCCGGGGGGAATTGTGGGAAATGCGGTTACCGATCCTGGGTAATGCTATTATTCTCGTTATTTTAACAACATTGGGCGGCGGCTGGTTTATTCACTGGCTAATACCCAGTATTCCGCTAACTGCGGCTTTTGCTCTGGCGGCTATTTTATCACCTACAGATCCAGTAGCCGTGAATGGGATTGCCAAGCGTATCCACATTCCGCAAAAGGTATTATCGCTGGTGCGGGGAGAATCATTAATCAATGATGCCTCAGGTCTGGTTGCCTTTAATTATGCAATAACGGCAGTGGTAACAGGCTATTTTTTGCTGAGTGAGGCAATTCTGGATTTTACTTATAAGTTCTTAGTTGGAGCAATAGCAGGCCTATTTATGGGTTTTCTGGTAGCTTGGCTGCGGTTTGCGCTGCGCCGACAGGGCATTGTTGACATAACTTTTCATTCGCTACTGCAGATTCTGACACCATTTGCGATTTATCTGATTACGGAAGATGGTTTACATGCTTCTGGCGTGATTGGTGTAGTAGCTGCTGGCATTGCGCATGCTTTGGTGAGAGAACAAACCGAGACCATGATTGCAGATGAGCAGATATTGACTGAGAACATCTGGTCGCTAGCTCTGTTTGTGTTAAACGGAGTAGTATTTTTATTATTAGGTTTAAACATTCCGCCATCCATGATTGCAGCCGTGGCCGATCCAACTCTCAACAATTGCCTGATTATCGGCTATGCGGCTGCCATTGGAACGGCTATTTTGGGTATTCGGTTTATCTGGTCATACTTCTTTTTTTATGTTGACTTTTATCTTAATAAAACAAAAGATGTCCTAAAACCCGATTTTCGCACCAATCTGATGATCAGTCTGACTGGTGTCCGAGGGGCCGTTACTATGGCAGGCGTTCTGTCCATACCTTATGTTTTGGCAAGTGGAGCTGAGTTTCCGCAGCGGTCGCTGATTCTCTTTCTGGCTGCCAGTACTATTTTATTTACTTTACTTGTGGCAACCCTGTTTCTGCCACTATTGAGCAAAAAAGAGGTCGGCGTAATGGCGGCAGGGGAGGAAGCAGGCTTAGTAGAAGCCAAGAAAAAAATTCTGTTAATGGCCATTAAACGAATTCGTCTGGAAATGAATGATGAAAATCGTATCGCAGCGTATGAATTAATTAATGAATATAAGCGCAAGATTCGGTTGCTGCAATGGGATAAACTGTCTCACGACACTGCGATATCTGAAATACGGCTGATGGCATTAAAAAAAGAACGGGAATATATCCATGCTGTAATGGACAAGCATGAGATCAGTGAAGCAGTATTTGCATCATTGGAAAAATCTCTTGACCGCCGGGAAGAAGCTCTTTCCGCCAATGTAAACACCGGTCTAGTGTATCTTATTGGCAGGCTGATCAGGACATGGAGGCGTTCCAAGGAAAAGTCAGGTAAAACGGCGGGGGCTTTGTCTGCTAATGCCTTACGTGTCAGTGATGATATCCAGTTAAAGGCCCTGCAGGCCACTTATGATTTTTTAGAAACATATGCCCAAGAAAATGAACAGGCACATATGGTTTACTTGGTCATGCAAGAGTATAAACGAATGATTGAGCAGTTAGAAAGGCCAGCTCGACAAAGCAGCGAAAAGAAAAAGCAGCAAAAAGAAGAGTTGCGAATGAAAATCATAGACGTAGAACGCGCAGAAATTAACAAAATGTATGAGGCCGGAGAAATTACCAAGCAGCAGTCAAAAGAGCTTAGAAGATTTGTCAACAATATCGAAAGTATTGTTTTGTACGAATATGCGGAATAACGCTGCGAAAAAACTTAGCCATCTTATGCGATAAGCCGCTCGCTATTTATCAGGGAGATTAATAGTGAGTGGCTTACATGGCTATGGAAGCTATTCCTAGTAAAATAATGAGTACACCGGCAAACTTATTGATATATCCGAGGGTTCTCTCCGTCATTCTGTCTCGAAAACATGATATTACACTGGTGAGAATAAGCCACCAGAGCAATGAGCCGAGAAAGACCCCAAACGCCGCTAAGGCTGCCTTCGTTAATGAGGTTACCAATACGCCGATATTAAAGGCTGAAAAAGTGGCGATATAGGTAAAAATGGTTACCGGATTCGTCAGTGTGAGCAAAAAGATCCCAGCGAAAAGTCCCCATAGGGTTTTATGTGTTGTTTTTTCGACGACCAGGCTCGGTGGTTCGGAACGATAGATCATCCAGCCAAGATAGGCAATGAACAGGCCGCCAACCCAACGGAAAACAGTTTCATATTCGTCGATAAATAAGATTAGAAAATTCATCCCAGCGGCGGCCGCATACCCGAATACTGCGTCAGCCATTGCTGCTCCTAACCCGACAGCCAAGCCAGACATACGTCCCTCATGTAGCGTACGTTTCATACAAATAAGATTTACCGGGCCAATCGGTGCAGCAAGCAGTAGTCCAGTTACAATACATTTGAGCAAGAGAATATAGGCCATTGCTTGTCCTCCATACTAACAGTGTTAGTCAAAGGGGAAACGAATATACTTGAAATGCAAGTGCATAAGCGGCAGGAGTGCGGATATAACTAAGAGGGAGAAAATAATTTATATTAGGAGTCTAATATGATTGCTGAAATTATGGATAGAACGCTTAGACGATTTGAAGAACGAACTTGCCAGCCAGCCATGATCAAGAAGGCGGGTAATTTTTTCAGGCGATTAGTAGAACAAGGCCTGAAGACAGATGTGATTGAAGCCATTCAAAATCGCAGGTTAAGGGACACTGTCAATTATGTGGCGCTGCGATCCCCCTTCTATAAGCGCATGTTTAATGAGTATGGGTTACGCCCAAACGATATAGAAAACATCGACGATTTGCAAAAAGTTCCGTTTACAACCGTACAGGATATTCGTCGGTGGCATGAATTTCTCTGTGTGCCTGAGGACAAGCTATCCGCGGTTTTTACTACTTCCGGCACAACTGGTGAGCCCAAGCGAATTTACTATACTTTTAGGGAAATGCAGATACTTTCCAATTTCTATGGTATGGCACTGCGTATAGCCCATTCTGGCCGGTTGGTCGCCTTGATCGCTCTGCCCATCGGCCATGGTTTATGGATTGGCGGGGCGATTGCCCAGCGGGCAGTGGAACGGGCGGGAGGGCTGCCTCTAAATGTTGGCGCT
>NZ_JBYKYF010000441.1:0-1902 GCF_057736855.1 Sporomusa sp. | reverse complement strand
AAGCTCTCTTAGGTAATCGAAAAATTCATCAAAATCGATTGTTAGCAAATTATAATAACGGCCTTTCGTATTAAAATAGGGTGGATCAAGATAAATAAAATCACCATCACCGGCTTCTTTTGTTGCCTCTTTATAATCACAAGCTTTAAATTCTACATTTTGTATACGTGAAGACCAATCTAGAATAATATCTTTAAGGGTTTTGGGATTAATTCCCTTCCTCGAATAATGTAATGAGTTATTGAAGTGACCATCTCTGTTAAACCTAATCAATCCATTAACACACGTACGCGACAAAAACAACAAATCATACGGGGAAAAAGAACTATTAAATCTATCTCTTATTTCATAATATACCTGGTAGCCTTCCTTTTGCATCCTTTCCCATTGTTCACGATAGTAATCAGCTAACCCAACAGGATCTTTCTTAATTACCTCCCATAATTTTATTAACGGCTCACAAATATCTGAGCATATCGCGTTACTGGGATTCAAAGCATACATTACCGAACCCCCTCCTAAAAAAGGTTCAAAATAACGGTTATATGCCGGAATTTTACTAACTATTTCATAAGCTTGGCTGCGTTTACTTCCGCTCCATTTAATTACAGGTTTAATACTTTTACTCATTTTCATCTACCTCAACAATAAGTTCATTTGGGTCAATTTCTAAGAACTCTGCTAATCTTACAAATGAAGTTTGCATTGGTGTTTTCCCATTTAGGAATTCATAAATTTTAGGTTTTGACACCCCTGAAAGTCGGGAAAGTTCACTTATTGATTTTATATTTTTATCAATCATGATTTTTCGTATTTTTTTCTCATCAGCTATATACTTTTTCATTATTCATCACCTTTAATCATGCTATCAAAAATATTCATCTGATTATTCAAAATAGCATGCTCCAATCTTTTCTTTGCAATCTCTACATAATGTCTGTCTACTTCAAACCCTATATAATTTCGCCCAAGCTCCTTAGCTGCTAAGCATTCACTTCCAACTCCCGAAAAAGGCGATAATATAATATCACCTTCTCTTGATGATATTTGAATGATTCTTTTTAGAATCCTAAGAGGTTTTTGAGTTGGATGTTTTCCAAATTCTAATTCTCGTTTTTCTTTATTATTAGGGATATCCCATACGGTTCTCATTTGCTTTCCAGGTTGCTTTAAGGTATCATATTCAAAGTTTCCATTTTTTGAGTACTCATAATCAAAATAATACTCACGCTTTTTACAGCCTTTATTACACCATAGTAAGGCTTCATGACTAGCAGTTAATCGCCTACCAGCTAAATTCGGAAAAGCGTTGCGCTTATACCATATGATCTCGTTGATAATTTCAATATTAAGCAATTGACAAACTACATTAATAATTCCGATATTGTGATATGTACCAAAAATCCACATAGAACCTGTTGGCTTTAGAATTCTTTTTGCTTCAATTAACCAAGCAATTGTAAATGAAAAGTATTCCGTTAATGACATATTGTCCCAACTTTCCATAACCTTGTTCCAATTACCACCCATTCCAGCCAGTTTTACGCTATTGTCCCACTTCCATTCACCGCCTTTTGACAAATTATAAGGTGGATCTGCAATAATCAGATCAATCGTATTGTCATCAATATTTTTCATTCCTTCTATGCAGTCCTGATTGATAATAACATTTAGCTCCATATATTCCCCTCCATTAAGCTCAACGTGATTATATCATATTTTAGAACCATGCGTCAATATATATTTACTTTTTGTTAACATATATTAACATATTTATCTAAATTTTTATACTAATTTTTATCCATCCTATATCCTCAACCCCCTGTAAAAAAAGGCGGTTATCTAATCGTAAGCGTCAAATCAACACCACATGGAAATAAAAAACCACCTGATGTACGCTAA
>NZ_JBYKYF010000440.1:0-1903 GCF_057736855.1 Sporomusa sp. | reverse complement strand
AGATGGGATATGCAGCTTCAATCTCAGTTGTGCTGTTTGTGATGATGCTGCTGACCAACACGATAATCAGGAAATTAATTGCCCATGTATCCGGGGATTCATGAAAAGGAGGAACGGCAAGGTTGATTCTGAAAACTAGAAAGATTAACCGTTCTTTGGGCGGTAATATTGCAATGATATTGCTGCTGACAATTATGGGTTTTTTTATGATACTTCCCTTTGTTTATTCTGTTTTACAGTCCCTCAAACCTCCGGAAGAGCTTTTTGTATTTCCGCCCCGCTTTTTTGTGATTTCTCCTACGCTTGATAATTTTCGAGATTTGTTTAAAGTGAGCAACTCCTTATGGGTTCCATTTGGGCGGTATTTAATAAACAGCCTTTTCGTTACTATTACCGCAACTGCTCTTCATGTGTTTTTTGCATCTATGGCGGGCTTTGTGTTAGCGAAATATGTATTCCCTTTTTCCAGGGCCTTTTTCGAGATTATTGTGCTTTCACTGTTGTTTACTGGCGACGTTGTCAATGTTATGAGATATCTGGTTATGGCAAAGCTTGGAATGATCGACACGGTATTTGCGCTGGTTCTTCCGCCTGTTGCCAGCCCACTTGGATTGTTTCTAATGACCCAATTTATCAAAAGCCTTCCAAACTCATTGATAGAATCGGCAGAATTGGACGGTGCTTCTACATATCGGATTCTTTGGGATATTATTATGCCTAACGTGAAGCCTGCCTGGCTGACACTTATAATCTTTTGCATACAAAGCGTTTGGAATATGACCGGGGGCAGCTATATTTATTCAGAGCAAAGAAAGTTATTGCCAACCATTTTTAATCAAATTGCTGCCGGTGGAATTGCACGTGCTGGGGTTTCGGCTGCGGCATCAGTACTGTTGATGGCTCTACCTACAGTGACATTTTTATTGTCCCAGAGCAGTATCATGGAAACTATGATCCATTCAGGTATTAAGGAGTAGTACAATGAAAATAAATTGGAAAATTCTGCGCCTGGCTGGTTGCCTTGTATGCTGCATATTTTTGATTTCGGTAACACAGAACTCTTTTGCTGACAGCTATATCACATATACGTATAACTCGTGGAAAGAAGCAGTGCCTATACCTGATGCTTATTTTCCGCAGATGGCTATCGATGGTTCTCAGCTTGGCATTGCTCCTTTTGTGAAACCCACTGATATTTTTGTTGCCGGGGACAAAAGAGTTTACATTCTGGATAGTGGCACGGCTCAGGTGATTGTGTTAACCCCTGAACTGCAATATCAGCAGACAATATCCAGGTTTACAAAAGACGGTGCACCCTATGTATTTGGCAAGGAACTTAGCGGCATATTCGTAACTGATGATGGACATATTTTGATTGCAGATAAAGAATCTGGTCAGGTGATTATGAGTTCTTCTTCTGGTGAAATTATTAAAGTTTTTAAAAAACCAGATACCCCATTGTATCCCAATAATGTTAAGTTTTCACCGAAAAAAGTTCTGGTGGATTCCTCCGGCAATGTCTACGTATTAGCAGAGGGGCTATATTATGGTGCGGTGGTCTACAATCCGGATGGTGAATTCCTGGGATTTTTCGGAATAAATAAGGTAGCGGTAAACGCAGAAGTATTGGCCGATTATTTATGGAAAAAAATCCTGAATAAAGAAATGAGAGAACAGTTGGCGCGCTATGTACCGGTTGAATACAACAACATGGTTATTGATGAAAAAAACTTTATCTATACCTGTACACAGAATATGTTGAGGAAATTGAATCCCAGTGGCAAAGACGTGCTGCGCGCGACTACAAAACAGTTCGGTGACCCTTATGTTCTTTGGTTGCAAGGCAAGCCAATAAAAACCAATTTTATTGACTTAACTGTAGAGCCTGGGGGCATTGTCACAC
>NZ_JBYKYF010000069.1:0-12187 GCF_057736855.1 Sporomusa sp. | reverse complement strand
ATGTTGAGGCAGTTCCAGTTGTAGAACTGGTTACCCCAACATTTATTATAGAGCCGATTGTTTCGTTTTTTGTTTTACTTTACCAATTCTAAGCGAGGATTAGGCCGGTAGCTACGACCAACTTTGGAACAGGGTTGGCCATCAACCATAACAACATCAGCCGTAAAGTTATAGTTTTCATTAAACAAGCTACTGCCTACCGCATATATATCCACAGGTACATTGGCGGCTTCAAATTCACGGATTCGATCAGCATTAAAGCCGCCAGAAACCATGATTTTTACGTGGTTAAAGCCTTCTTTATCTAGTGCTTGGCGTACATTAATTACCAATTGGGCACAGACGCCTGTAGGTTTAAATGTCCCCATATGAGGGATTACTGATACATCGACAAGATTATCTGCAGTATCAAGACGGACTGCCGCCAATTTATCGCCCAATTCTCGTGCAACCGCCAAAGAAGTAGCAACGCAGTCATTGTTAAAATCAACAAGTGCTACCCGGTTAATTTCTGGATCAATATACTTATCAAAGGCTTTGGTAGCTTTCACGGTATCACCGCCGTAAGTGGCAATTAATGCATGGGGAATAGTACCAAGCGCTTTTGCACCCCATAATGCGCCATTGGCGGGAGTGGATACACCGTGAACACCGCCGATATGAGCGGCATAACCATCAGATGTCTGCACTGAGTAATGGTCAAAACGTGATGGAAAGAACAAGACTGGTTTACCATTGGCGGCCTTAACTACTTTGTGTACATTTGTTGCAATTTTAGTTTGGCGGGACAATACGCCTAAATACACGGTTTCTAGATGAGCAAAATCAGCTAAATCTCCCTCAATCGTCATAACGGTTTCCCAAGGTTCAATCAAATCGCCGTCATGCAAAGCATGAATAGTTAATTTATCAGGGTTATTAGCGCACTTTTTAATTATGGCAATGGCTTCATCTATGCCACAAAGAACAGCATGTTGACGTTGGAAAACCTGCATAAGTACTTTGGGATGGTGATTATCTTTGATCAGGATTTCTTGGGTGCGAACGAAATAATTGTCACTATAATAGCCGCTTTTTATTTGCTCAATAGGAAGGTTAAAAAGGTCAGGCGATAGGCGTTGTTTCATTGATAGGCCTCCTAGATATTGTGAATCGAATAATAAATTTCTAAAATTTGCATAATAATATTTATTCTATATAAATTTATGATACAATAAAATTACATTTTGCTGCAATAGGGGAGGAGCGCGAATGCAATATAATATGCGCATAATCGAAATAAAAAATCAGGAACAGGCTCGAAAAGAACTGCAAAAAATCAATTGTGATCCTGGTGGTACGGCTATTATGTCCAATAAAGTCGTACATAAGACAATAAAAATCGAAAATGTACTGAGCAAAGCTTCGCTGATATTAAAACAGACTTTTCTTTCAAAAGGTGGCGAAGCAGCGGTTACCAGAGGCGCGGCTGATTTTAGCGAAGAGTATACTGACATAGTGTTAAGTGGCAGCTTGAAACACTTTAAGCAGGCCATTCCGCAACTAAAGGGTCAACCATGGGGACTAAATCAACTCGCTGTAGAGTTAGAGTCAGTTATTGCTGCTAGCGAAAACTTTCCGTATCGTACTTATCAACTAGGGCAGCATACTTTATCGATTACCCCGGGAAAAACGCTGATTATGGGAATATTAAACTTTACGCCAGACTCATTTTCTGACGGCGGTAAATATAATAATCTTGATGCCGCCATGCGGCATGTTGAGCAAATGATTAAAGATGGTGCTGACATTATTGACATTGGTGCTGAGTCCACCAGACCGTATGGGGCACAGAAGATTTCTGCTGATGAAGAATTGGGCAGGCTAATGCCTGTGCTGGAGAAAGTATTAGCCAACTTTAGTGTGCCAGTTTCTGTCGATACTTATAAAAGTTGTGTTGCCAGAGAAGCACTTAAAGCTGGAGCCCACATAATTAACGATATCTGGGGTTTACAGCTGGAACCGGAAATGGCAAAAGTAGTTGCAGAATATAATGTGCCGGTGGTCATCATGCATAATCAGGAGGGCACAGAATATCAGCGGGACGTTATGTCCCATATTTTGGAGTTCTTGCGTAAGAGCATCGAAATAGGTACAGCAGCCGGTATAAATCCTAATAATTTTATTGTTGATCCAGGCATTGGCTTTGGTAAAGGTCTTAAAGAGAACTTGGCCGTAATGGCACGCCTTGAGGAGCTAAACTCGTTAGGGTGTCCAGTATTATTAGGTACTTCACGCAAGAAATTTATCGGCGAAATCTTAGATTTGCCGCCTGACGACCGGGTGGAAGGAACCGGAGCCTCAGTTGTGTTAGGAATTACCAAAGGTGCAGCCCATATTGTTCGGGTACATGATGTAAAAGCGATAGCCCGCATGGCCCGCATGACAGATGCTATGTTAAATGCTAAATATTAACTGGGGGAAGAGTAATATGAGTCATAAAATATCTTTGAGGAATATGATATTTTACGGTTTTCACGGGGTATATGAGTTTGAGCGGGAATTGGGGCAGCGTTTTTATGTAGATGTGGATCTGAAGGCCGATTTAAAGCAAGCTGGCGTGAGTGACCGGCTAGAAGATACCATTGACTATGTATCTGTATATAATCAAACCAGGGAAATTGTGGAAAATAAACGCTTCCAATTGTTAGAAGCCTTGTCCTATCATTTAGCGGGAGAAATTTTGCGCTTACATCCATTAGTTGAGGAAGTTGCTGTTAGGGTACGCAAGCCTTCGGTACCTATTGCCGCTGCTCTTGACTATGTGGAAGTAGAAGCTGTTCGGAGACGTGGCGAATGATTGTCTTAGGATTGGGTTCTAATATAACTAGCAATAATAATACCAGAGAAGATAATATTGCGAATGCCATCAGCATATTAAACGGGCATCCGCGTATTACAGTGGTAAAAGTATCCTCTCTTTACGAGACAGAGCCAGTAGGATTGAAGGAACAACCGAGTTTTTTAAATGCGGTTATTGCTATTGATACTGATTTATCGCCACTGGAATTATTAACCGTTTGCCTTGAAACTGAACGAAAAATGGGGCGGATACGCGAGGTTCGGTGGGGTCCGCGTAATATTGACATAGATCTATTAGTTTATCATGATGTGGAAATGGTCGAACCTGTACTTGAATTACCGCATCCCCGTATGCCTGAGAGAAAGTTTGTATTAGTTCCTTTAGCTGAGATTGCTGCAAATGTTCCAATATATAAAGGCAAAACAGCGCAGGAGATGTTGGCTGCTTGCTCAGATGACAGCCAGGTTGCTTTTTATGGCCGGCTGACAGTATCTCGGTAGGAGAATGCTTTTGTCTAACAATAAAGTTTTGTTTATGAGTGCGCCTATCGGTGCCGGCCATATCCGGGCGGCTCAAGCTGTCAGCCAGATGCTCAAAATAACTAATCCTGCCTGTGAAACAGAACTGTGCAATGTATTTGATTTTTTTCATCCAGTTATTGGACAGACAATACTCAAAAGCTATTTGAAACTACTGGACATTTTTCCGCAGGCATATGGAAGCATGTATAGCTGGGGAAATCAAAGTCAGATGGCTGTAATGGGACGGGATTTAATCAGCCGATTTCTTGCTAGACGTTTGGTAAAGTATATTTGTGATTTTCAACCAACGGTTATTGTATGTACTCATGCTACTCCAGCGGGACTAGTAGCTTGGTGTAAGAAAAAGGGCTTGCTTACGGTGCCGGCAGTTGCAATTATTACAGATTTTGTTACCCACCGATTATGGGTTTACCCGGAGTTTGACCATTACTTTGTGGCTCATGCTGGCATGGTGGAATACTTAAATACATATGGAATCGCGCCAGAGTTCGTTTCTGTGACTGGTATACCGATAAGCCTAGCATTTAGTCAGCCAAGCGATAGAAGTCAGGTATTCACTAATCTTAATCTTTCACCGGAAAAGAAAACGATAGTGCTTATGGGAGGCGGCGCTGGCGTCTTGCCAATGGATCGCATCTTGAAAACTTGTATGGAGATTGACAAGCCATTACAGTTTATCGCTATTACCGGAAATAACCGACAGATGTATCAAAAACTCACGCGTATGGTAACAGCTTCAAAGCATCCGGTGAGGGTCTTAGGATATATAGATACTGTGCATGAAATTATGAGTGCAGCCGACTTATTAATTTCTAAGCCAGGTGGTATGACTGTCTCGGAAGCTTTGGCATTAGGCGTACCGCTGATTATTTACCGACCAATACCAGGCCAAGAAGAAGCAAATACACATTATTTATTAGCCAGACGAGCAGCTCTGAGAGCCGATTCGCTGCCAGAATTAAAAACGATTTTGCAAAATTTGGTGGATGAAGAACAGGCTGCTGTACTTGGTTGCCCTGATGCGACTAAAAAAATAGCTGAATTTTTAGCTGATAAGTATTTTTATTAACAAAAAGCAAAATTATTGTAAAAAATGTTTAATTTGAGACTCTTGACTCTTGACCTTTGGTTTTTATCCCAGGTATAATTGCTAGTATTATGGTTTAAGTGCTTGCTATTTGGCGTTTATAGTACTAGCGAATTGTGGAGGAACTGGATATGGAACAATTTTACTTGGCTGCCTTGCAAATGGTGCCAGGTATTGGCAGTTCACGCATGAAGGTCTTGGTTGATTATTTTGGTAGCGCCCGGCAGGCTTGGCAAGCTGATCAGGGCGATTTATTTTTATCCAAGTGCCTTGATTCTACTGTTTGTAATAATTTACTTAGTTACCGGGACAAGATAGATATACATAACTTGGCGGAGACATTATTTAAAAAGAAAATATCCCTTTGCGCTATAACTGATGATAACTATCCGGTGTTACTCCGCAACAGCTATAATCCGCCTTATATTTTGTATTACCGGGGGACTTTACCAGCAAACAGTAAGCTGATCGCCATTGTTGGCTCTCGTAAAGCTACGGCATATGGAAAAAATGCTGCCAGCATGTTAGCTTCAGCGTTAGCTGCTGCAAAAGTAGGTATTGTTAGTGGTGCGGCTCGTGGAATTGATACGGCTGCTCACAAGGGGGCACTGGAGCAGCAGGGATATACAATAGCTGTACTAGGATCTGGTGTTGATGTTGCCTATCCGCCGGAAAATGCAAAAATGCTGGCAAGTATCGCTGAAACTGGTGCGGTGGTTTCTGAATATGCACCGGGTACTGTGGCCTATCCCGGTCATTTTCCAGCCCGTAATCGTATTATTAGTGCCTTGGCGCGAGGGGTTATTGTGGTTGAAGCTGCTGAAAAAAGTGGAGCCTTAATAACCGCTGATTTTGCTCTAGAGGAAGGGCGAGATGTATTTGCCGTGCCTGGTAGTATTTTTGCAAGCACTAGTAAAGGTGTCAATAAGTTATTAAAGATAGGAGCAAAACCAGTCGATTGTGCATCCGATATTCTTGAAGAATATGGTTGGGAAGATCTGTCGCCTGTCCAAACAACACTCGCGTTATCTGCGGAAGAACAAGCTGTATATGGAGTGCTCAATTATGACGAGCCCATAGGTATCGAAGAAATTGTAACAAAGCTGAAGGTATTACCGGCAACAGCCGCATATATATTATTGCAACTTTCATTACGGGGTTTGACGGTTGAACATAGTGCACAACGCTATACTCGTGCCGTTAGGGAGGGAATTGAGTGAGCAAAGCTCTAGTTGTAGTAGAATCCCCGGCCAAAGCCAAGACAATTGAAAAATTTCTTGGAAAAAATTACGTAGTAAAAGCTTCTATGGGACATGTGCGGGATTTACCCAAAAGCCAATTTGGGGTTGATATTGAAAATAATTTTTCGCCTAAATACATTAATATCAGAGGTAAGGGCGATATAATTAAAAGCCTGAAAGACGCAGCCAAAAGTGCTGATACTGTGTATCTGGCAACAGACCCTGATCGTGAGGGTGAAGCCATAGCCTGGCATTTGGCCCACATTCTTAATATTTCTGAACAAAGTACATGTCGCATTGAATTTAATGAAATTACTAAGCCGGCTATTCAACAAGCTATCAAAAAACCTCGTCCAATTAATTTACCCCGGGTGCATGCCCAGCAAACCAGGCGGATACTTGACCGGATCGTAGGCTACAAACTTAGTCCACTGCTTTGGCGAAAAGTACGTAAGGGATTAAGCGCTGGCCGGGTACAATCGGTTGCTGTCCGTTTAATTTGTGATAGGGAGAAAGAAATTCAGTCGTTTGTACCAGAAGAGTATTGGACAATTACTGCCAAACTTAAAGAAAAGGCTTCAGCTAAAGCATTTGATGCTGTATTATTTATGGTTGCTGATGAAAAGCTGGACGTCAGCAACCAATCAGAAGCCGAAAAGATTGTAAATGAACTCACTCATGCTGAATATGTAGTCAGTGATGTAAAAAAACGGGAAAGAAAACGAAATCCCCATCCTCCTTTTACTACCAGCAGTCTGCAGCAGGAGGCTGCTCGCAAATTGGGCTTTACCTCCCGCAAAACAATGATGGTAGCCCAACAGCTATATGAAGGCCTGGATATCGGCCGAGCTGGCCAAGTAGGTCTCATTACCTATATGCGTACCGACTCAACCAGGGTAGCCGAGACAGCCCAGCAGGAAGCTAGAACCTACATCGAAAGCAAGTTTGGTGCAACCTATCTGCCAGCTAAACCGCCTATCTATACCAATAAAAAATCTCAAGATGCACATGAGGCTATTAGACCTACATCGCTGGAATTATCACCGGAGACTATCGGGAAACATTTAACCAAAGACCAGTTAAAACTCTACACATTAATTTGGGAGAGATTTATTGCCAGTCAGATGACACCGGCTGTGTATGATACGCTTACTATCGAGATTACTGCTGGAATTTACAAGCTAAAAGCTACTGGCTCCCAATTAAAGTTTCCTGGATTCTTAGCCGCTTTTAGCGGTAGCATCGGTAAAGGCAAAGAAGAGGAGCAAACTGCTGATAGTGATCTTGATATAGAAACGACGTTGCCTGACTTAACGACAGGGCAAATACTAAAACTCTCTAAACTAGAACCCAAGCAACATTTTACTGAACCGCCCCCGCGTTACACTGAAGCCTCATTAGTAAAAGCACTCGAAGAAAAGGGAATTGGGCGTCCTAGCACTTATGCTCCGATTATTGAGACTATTGTTGCTCGTGGTTATGTAGAGCGTGTAGAGAAGAGATTTCATCCGACCGAGTTAGGAATTGTGGTGCTGGATCTGCTCAAACAGTATTTTAATAGAATCATTGATATTAAGTTTACTGCTGAAATGGAGGACAAATTAGACGCGATAGCCGAAGGGAGCACATCATGGCTAAGTGTCTTAGAAGAGTTCTACCATCCTTTTGCCAAAGATTTGAGCTTTGCTGAAGAAGCAATTGGGCACGTGGAACTACCTGTCGAAGTATCTGACGTTCCTTGCGAAAACTGCGGCAAGATGATGGTTATCAAGCAAGGACGGTATGGTAATTTCCTGGCATGTCCCGGTTTTCCTGCATGCCGAAATACCAAACCTATCTTGAAGGATATTGGTGTGAAGTGTCCTAAATGCGGTGGAGCTATTGTTGAAAGAAGGACTAAGCGACGTAAAATATTTTATGGTTGCGAGAAATACCCGGAATGTGATTTTACTACCTGGGATGTGCCACTAAAAGAGAACTGTCCTATATGTGGTGCCTACATGGTTAGACATAAATATAAAAATGGCGGGTTTGCAACTGTTTGTAGCAATGAGTCTTGTGCTTCAAAGCACTTGCCTAACAACCCAGAAAAAAGTAATGCAGAAGAAAAGGTGGAAGAGCCAACCTCTAACAAGACTTCTGTAAACCGGAGGAAAAAACGTGGCTAAAGTAACAGTATTAGGAGCCGGGCTGGCTGGCAGTGAAGCTGCCTGGCAGTTAGCTGAAGCTGGTATTGACGTAGATTTGTATGAAATGCGCCCCAAAGTTATGACCCCGGCCCATCACACGGGCTTGTTTGCTGAATTGGTATGCAGTAACTCCTTGCGAGCCGCTGCCATCGAAAATGCAGTCGGTCTTTTAAAAGAAGAGATGAGACGACTACATTCATTAATAATGAAGGCAGCAGACGCTCATAGTGTACCAGCAGGTGGGGCTCTTGCCGTTGATAGAAGTGAGTTTAGCCAGTTTATTACTAATAGTATTGTGAATCATCCGCGCATCTCAGTTATTCATAGCGAAGTAACCGAGATTCCGGATGACAGACCGCTAGTAATTGCGACTGGTCCGCTGACTTCACCAGCTTTAGCGGAGGCTATTGCTGGTCTTACGGGTAATGATTATCTATATTTTTATGATGCGGCTGCCCCGATAGTAACGGCCGAGTCGCTGAATATGGATATCATTTACCGAGCTTCCCGCTATGGAAAAGGCGATGATGATTATCTTAACTGTCCAATGACGAAAGAACAATATGAGTTGTTTTGGCATGAACTTGTCCATGCAGAAACAGCAGAACTCAAAGAATTTGAAAACATGGTAGTCTTTGAGGGGTGTATGCCTATTGAAACTATGGCTGCAAGAGGCATAGACACCATGCGTTTCGGTCCTTTAAAACCTGTAGGGTTAAGGCATCCGGAAACCGGAGAACTACCTTATGCCGTTGTACAGCTTCGCCAAGACAATTTTGCCGCAACGCTGTATAATATTGTTGGTTTTCAAACTCACCTTACATGGCCAGAGCAACGGAGGGTGTTTAGACTTATTCCTGGCCTGGAAAACGCAGAATTTGTTCGCTACGGAGTAATGCATCGCAACACATTTATCAACTCTCCTAAAACACTGCTCCCGACATTGCAAATGAAGGGACACCCGGGGATCCTATTTGCTGGACAGATTACCGGGGTAGAGGGTTATGTTGAGTCAGCAGCCAGTGGTCTCGTAGCTGGTATTAACGCTGCTAGGATTGCACAAGGTCTTGAACCGAGAGTCTTTCCCGCAGAGACAGCGCATGGCGCACTATGCCGCTATATTACGCAAGCTGATTTGTCTAATTTCCAGCCTATGAATATTAACTTTGGTCTCCTACCCCCGTTGGGATATAAGATCAAAGATAAAAAACTTAAAAATAAAACTATTGCTGAACGGGCATTAGCGGCTCTTAGAGAATTTATTTGAATAATACGACAATAATATTGCGGAATTTTCATAGGTATGTTAGTATTATAGTAATTTCCGCCAAAGGTTCATTAATCATGGACAGAAAATAATGATAACAATGTCTGATAACAACCAAATAAGTCAAATTCATAAATTTATTGATGAATTTATGTTTTATTTACAAATTGAAAAAAATGTTTCCCGCCACACAATGCTAAATTACCACCGCGATATTTACCGATATATTGAGTTTGTATCAAATCAGCATAGCGGTGAGATCTTGTCTGGCTACACACATCCATTGTTAGTTCGTAGTTATTTATCTCATTTAAAATCGCAAGAGTACGCTAAGGCGACCATTATGCGACGAATTGCGGCGCTTAGGTCGTTTTTCCGGTTTTTATGCCGAAAAAGTATTTTAAATGAAAATCCATGTGCTGCAGTTAGAACACCAAAACAGGAAAAAAAACTACCTGTTTTTTTGGAAATTAACGAAGTTAATGAATTAATGGCATTGCCGGATGACAGTCCGCTTGGGCTTCGGGATAAAGCACTGTTAGAATTACTTTATGCGACAGGCGTACGGGTTAACGAACTTTCAGAAATTACTCTGCCAGATATTGATTTTGCCGAACGAACCGTTATCGTTTCAGGTAATGGTGCAAAAGCGCGAATCGTTTTGATGGGCAAGGCGGCAGCAGAATATGTAGAAAGATACCTCTATCATGCACGCCCGGTATTATGTGCAAAGCCTGGAAAATATGGTCGTCAATCAGAGCATCATCACAACCGGTTATTTGTCAATAACCGGGGAGGACCGCTTACTGATCGAAGTGTTCATCGGATTGTTAAAAAGTATGTGGAAAAACTGGCATTGCAAAAAAAAGTCAGTCCCCATACCTTTCGTTATACGGTTGCTGTCCATTTACTAGATAATGGTGCAGATCTCAGTACGGTTCAGGATTTACTAGGTTATGTTAATTTGTCGACCACCGGACTTTACACCCATACTACAGAAAGACTCAAAGCCAGCTACAAAAAATCGCATCCACGTGCCTAAATTTTCCTGGGAGGTGTTACCATGTTTCACGCTACAACGATTGTTGCTGTTCGCCATCGGGGAAAGACTGCTATAGCTGGAGACGGACAGGTTACTTTTGGTCAAAATACAGTCATGAAACATAATGCAAAAAAGGTACGTCGTCTGTATCATGGTAAAGTATTAGCAGGGTTTGCCGGCTCAGTTGCAGATGCATTCACATTATTTACAAAGTTTGAAAATAAATTGGAAGAATTTAATGGTAATATGATGAGAGCATCTGTCGAACTTGCTAAAGAATGGCGATTAGATCGAGTTTTGCGGCGATTGGAAGCTCTGCTCATCGTTATAGATTCCGAACATCTTCTGATTATATCCGGCAATGGGGAAGTTATTGAACCAGACGATGGTGTTACAGCGATTGGTTCAGGCGGACCTTATGCCTTGGCAGCAGCTAGAGCGCTGGTTCAACATTCCAACTTGCAGGCTGCCGATATTGCCCGTAAAGCACTTGAGATTGCAGCAAGTATTTGTGTTTATACCAACGACCACATTACTGTAGAAGAACTATAATTATTATATAAGGGGGATGATTTTGCTGGAACTTACACCAAAAGCTATAGTTGAAGAATTGAACAAATATATAATCGGTCAGCAACAGGCAAAAAAATCAGTGGCGGTGGCACTGAGAAACCGTTGGCGTAGCAAGAAGTTGCCTGCAGAATTAAAAGAAGAAATTGTCCCTAAAAACATTTTAATGATTGGACCAACCGGTGTCGGTAAAACCGAAATAGCCCGGCGTTTAGCAAAACTTGTAAATGCTCCTTTCGTTAAAGTGGAAGCCACTAAATTTACTGAAGTTGGTTATGTGGGTAGAGATGTTGAATCCATGGTGCGAGATTTACTGGAAACTTCTATCCGCATGGTCAAGCAGCAAAAAATGCTGGAAGTAAACGATAAAGCGAAAGAGCTTGCTGATGAACGCATTCTTGATCACTTTGTTCCCCCGCCGAAAAAGGAAAGCCCGCGGAATCCATTTGAAATGCTATTTTCCGGCGGCATGGGGACTAATCAGGACAATGCTTCCGAACAGGTGGAAACGCCAGCTTCTAATACTGCTCGCGAATGGTGGCGTAAACGTCTTATTAACGGCGAACTTGAGGATGAACTCATCGAGATTACGGTAGAGGATAATAGCCAACCAGTCCTAGGAATGTTTGCTGGAACCGGCATTGAAGAAATGGGCATAAACATACAGGATATGCTTGGTAGTTTAATGCCGAAGAAACAAAAGAAACGCAAAGTGACTGTGGCCAACGCCCGTAAACTTTTTATTCAAGAAGAAGCACAAAAATTGATTGATATGGATGAGGTTACTGCCAGCGCTATCGAGTTGGCAGAAAACTATGGGATAATTTTTCTTGATGAAATCGATAAGATAGCTGTCAGAGGTCATAGTTCAGGGCCTGATGTTTCCCGGGAAGGCGTTCAACGTGATATTTTACCTATTGTTGAAGGGTCAACTGTGGTAACAAAATATGGGCCGATAAAAACTGATCATATTTTATTTATTGCTGCCGGTGCTTTCCATGTTTCGAAACCCTCTGATTTGATACCTGAACTACAAGGACATTTTCCTATTCGGGTTGAGCTTACTAATTTGTCCAAAGAAGACTTCCGGCAAATACTGACTGAACCAGCTAATGCGTTGATAAAACAATATATTTGTTTGCTAGAAACAGAAGGCATAAAAATTGAGTTTACCGAGGACGCTATAGATGAACTTGCCGATATTGCTTACCGGGTAAATCTACAAACCGAAAATATTGGGGCTCGTCGATTGCATACTATTTTGGAAAAACTCCTAGAAGATTTGGCGTTTGAAGCACCTGATGTTCCTGAGCAGCATGTTGTTATTAATCGCGAATATGTAAAAGCAAAACTTGACCATATTGTTGTTAATCAGGATTTGAGTCATTACATTTTATAAACAGTGGT
>NZ_JBYKYF010000068.1:6580-12395 GCF_057736855.1 Sporomusa sp. | reverse complement strand
CGTTGCGATGATGCAGAAGTTTCTTTCCTTTACGCTTCATAAAAGAACTGGCAGGAACTTTGAGGGTTTCTATAACATTGTCTATGGGTATAATAAGGGACTGACCGGAAGCTACTACTAAAAGCCCTGTAGAAACCATAAGGGTTAGTGGCAACTGGATGGTTATGCGACTTCCTTTTCCCAATTCACTAGCAATTTTTATCGACCCCTGTAAGGCTGTGATATTGCTTTTAACAACATCCATACCAACGCCGCGTCCTGATATTTCTGATATTTCTCGAGCTGTACTAAAACCGGGGAGAAAGATTAGTTGATAGCACTGCTCATTAGTAAATCCCTCGGCTTCGGCAGAACTAATAAAACCTTTTTCAACAGCTTTATTTTTAATTACCTCAGGATCCATGCCTTTTCCATCATCTTCTACTTCGATAATAACAGTTTTCCCTTGATTATAGGCTCTCAAGAAAATATTACCGGTAGGATCCTTTCCTGCGGCTACTCTTTCTTCGACAGTCTCAATTCCGTGATCTGCTGCATTTCTGACAATATGCAGCAAGGGGTCGCTGATTTGTTCGACGATATTCTTATCAAGTTCGGTTTCCTCCCCTTCCATAGACACGGTAATGTTTTTTCCTGTTTGCAGAGCAATATCGCGGACAATGCGAGGAAATTTCTGAAATATAGTGCGCATTTCCGTCATTCGCATGGACATGATCGAGTCCTCTAGTTCCTCAGAAATGCGGTTGATAAACTGTCCTGCTTCCTTTATTTCTCTTGCCATTTGCGGCATATTGTATTCGATCATCAGTTTACGAGCCATCCGAGTAAATATATTCTTAGTAATACTCAGTTCACCAATAACATTCATTAAACGATCCAGTTTTTCGCCACTCACCCTAATAGTGTTGTTGGCCGCAGAAAAAACGGGTCGACCTTCTCGCTGATTGGGTGGATCTTTTGCCAGACGTTGCTGTTCACTGGCAGACCCCGCCATAGTACTTTCAGATACACTGTTTGCTGGTTTACAAGTATTATGAAAGTGCAGCATGGGTTCAACCAAAGTGATTTCCTCAGAGTTTCCTGCCATGGTCTGCCTGGCACTTTTTACATCTTTCACAAGTTGAATAAGAAATTCGTAATCCTGCAGAATACTGCCTGAACGTATCATGGTTGTTACCCTAAGCATTGCGTCCATAGCTGCAAAACAGAGATTGGTTAATGTACTAGATACGGGAAGATTATCATCACGTGTTTTTGCCAATAATGTCTCCAGTTCTTGAAAAGCTTCCAGCAGGATCTCCAAAACATTTCGCAAATCATTATTTATTTTAACACTAAGCAGTAGACCGATATTACCTTTGAGGGTATGAACCCTCCGGAACACCTCAGCAAGAGTAGCAGCATCATGTGGACAGGCATCCAAAACCATTAAAAGTTGATCGGTAATAGTTGATCCATGCTCATCTGCTTCAAGCAAAAAATCCTCCAACATGCCTTGTGAGGCTTTTTCCACTAATTCAGCTATATCAGGATAATTGTCCGAATGCCCCTCCGGCTTGTCTACATTGACTACAACTTGCGGTCCAGTTTTAGTCTCTGTTATATTCTTTAAGGCGTCTACTAATTTTCTCCCCCGCTCGGAATACTCAATAACTACTTCGATTTTTTCCTGTTGCTCAGACGGCTGACAAACATTTCCCAATTGTTTTATCATGTCAACCAGCTCATCTTTAGCTTCCAGTAAAAGCCCGGTAACCTGCTGATTGGGTACAAGCTTCCCTTTTCGCACAGCATCTAGCATAGATTCCGCCTGATGACTTAAGTCAGTAATTGGGGAAAGTCCAAAAAATGATGATAAACCCTTAATTGTATGCATATTCCGGAATATATTTCCAACCGAATTTCCTACATCTCGGCTAGTTTCCAATTTCATGGCTTCTTCTTCGATGATTTGTAAATATTCTATTGCTTCATCCATAAAGGATTGCAGCATATCTATATCCTCTGGTTGAAACCGGAACAGCATCATTCGGCCTCCTTTCCTCCGGAGCCACGCAGCAGACATTTAACTTGATTGATTAATGTTTCTGACTCTGTTGGTTTTATTAAATAAGTATCTGCACCCAACAGTATTCCTTGCTCCAAATCTGGCTTATGGTTCTGGGTTGTTACGACAATCAATGGCTTCTTCTGATATGTCGGAAGTTTCCTGACCTCTTCAATAAACGTAAACCCATCCATCCGAGGCATATTGATATCCGTAATAATTAAATCAAAACTGTCACTATACAACAACTCCATTGCGATATACCCATCTTCCGCTTCCTGTACCTGATAACCAACAGAAGTCAGCATATATGTATAGAACTTTCTCGTCATGCCTGAATCATCAACTACTAATATTTTTGGCTTATTCACTCAATCCCCCCCGTTATGGTTTATAGTAAACAAGTTGCGAATCAATACGCTTCATTCGGAAAATATCAGTAATTCTGCCCACCGATTCTGAGTGTCCTAAATAAATATAGCCGCCACTTGTTAACGAATGATAATACCCCTCCACAACTTTTTTCCGCGATTCAGGACTGAAATAAATTAAAACATTACGGCAAAAAATAACATCATAATCAACAAATTCCCTCATACTCGAGGTATCTATCAAATTTAGCAGTTGAAAATTAACCATATTTCTAACTTTAATATTTAACAGATAGTTATCCATTCTTTTGCTAAAATAGGTAGCCAAATACTCAGGAGGTACATCTTTTACAGAACGGGCACTATATAATCCTTTGCGGGCAAACTCAAGTACCCTTGTATTGATATCTGTTGCCGTAATCTCAATGTCCCAATTTTTGGGGTCAGGAAGCATCTCTAATAAAATAATAGCCAGAGTATAAGGCTCTTCTCCGGTTGAGCAGCCTGCACTCCACACCTTTAACTTGCGATTTCCTGCCTCCTCTTTGCGTTTCACAATTTCTGGTATAACCCCTTCGGCAAAACCTTGTAATTGAGGAAAATCGCGAAAGAAATAGGTTTCATTAATTGTGAGCAGATTAATTATATGCTGGAGTTCAAAATCATCATTGGCAAACTTCAATATATGATAATATTCGCGGAAGCTTTCCAGACCTAATGCTTCAATTCTTTCATACAGTCGTCTTTCAACAAAATATTTTTTGTGAGCCTCAAACCATATGCCAGTTTTTTTGTAGATCAAATCTGTAAACCGTTGATATAAATCAGGTGATAATATCATTATCCGGCCCCCCATCCTTGTATATTAGTTGCCGAATAATTTCCATGATGACTTCATCATCCGAGTTACTGTTCATATACTCCAATAGATAATTCCGTCCCTGTTCTCCCATACGGCTCATTCCCTTGACTGCTGCGAGTTGGAGCAGATGATCACCGCTTGTTAAACACTCTTCCAGCCAACTCCAGGTTTCTTCAAAATGATTCTGCTCGTAAATCTCATCACAGTTGAGAATAAAATATCGATTAACCTTACAACTATCATACCGATATAACGAGTAAAGGTGGGTGTATACTACCTCCCCTTTACGATGCCGCAGACTTATGATCGCAGCCCGACGCACTTCCTCTTCAGGATCATTGAGTAAAGTTTCGATCACCTGAAAAAATAAAGATTCTACTTTAATAGATTCGCAAATCCGAGCAATCCTAATTCTGGCAGCCGTATCACCAGCAACTATAGCCTCCTCAATCATTTCGCGCACTGCAGGCAATTTCCAGTGAATGGCTACCGCTAACACATCAGGCTTAGCCATTCCAGATGCTTGCAGGAAAACCTCACCTAATTTTTCTGAAAACATGTCTGGATTTAGAACCAGCAAGTTCTTAACCGCCTGCCTTCTTACGGCTTCACTTTTGTGTACAAGCGCCTTAAATAAGCCATCTTCCGGTATAGCTTCCTCAATAAGATTTAGCTTGTCTGCCGCTAACATTCTAATTTCTGCATTAGCATGCTGACAAACGGAATATAAGAAGTTATTGGCACTTGTACCGCATCTCCCAGCCAATGTGATCAAGCTTTGCAATACCGTCACATCCTGACCGTTAGCTAACTCCTGAATCAGATCGACAGGGATCGTTATTCCTTTTTGCTCAGCCATGAGAAGGAGTATTTTAGTAAAATTACCTGTACTATGTTTTAATAGTTCACATAATTTATCTGTATCTATAGGTAACTGTCCGAAAACCCCTGCGAGTTTCTCCCTGGTTTCCGGCGATTGGCCAAATCTATTGGCCAAAAACTCAGCATGATCCCAAACAAGCTCTGGCATATAACGACTGGCTATATGCGCAGCCTTCAAATCACATGCACTTTTTACCATTTCAGGCAAAAGCCGTAATAGCAGTGATTTGCCGGATTCAATCTCGATACCCCTCTCCAGATAACCATAGCTGAGTTCTATAATATTTGAAGCTGTCAATCCATGTGCCGCATACATTCCCAATGCCTTGTCAAAGCAGCTTTTATTGCCGTATCGCGCTACTATGGCGATCCAATGCTGCAGCAACATGGATGTCTCATGAGCATTCCAGATTCTTTCATCTATATAGCGGTCTGCAATAAGCAAGACACAATTATCTTCCATTTTAGCCAGTGCCCCCAGCACTGCAAAGGCCACCCAAAAGTTATCAGCCCTATATAATGTTTGCTCCAGTGCCGGTATAGCTGACTTACTACCTATTGAACCAAGTGCCTCAGCGCAGGCAACAACTACATTTACATCAGTGTCATTTAAACCAATTACCAATGGCTCAACTACTAATGGATTAGCAATTCTCCCCAGCGCATCGGCCGCCATTTTTCGCAAATCACTGGACGGGTCTGACATTAAACCACACAAAATATCAAAAGCCCTTATTCCCTGTAATACCAATATTTCTAAAGCAGCGTTACGTACGACTGCCTCTTTCGAAGTTAATTCTTTTACCGTCAGTGTCAGTATCTTATCTGAAACTGTGTTTCCTAATACATTTATAATACTCCTGCGTACAAAGGCAGAAGGCTCTATGGCTAAGTGCTTAAATAATAACTGATAATTATGTATATCATTAGTACTAGCCAGCGCCATAACTCCCTGGTATCGCGTGTTTTCCACCTGGCTTGTTAACATTTCAATAATCGAATTGGTAATGGAATAACACCTCCTTGTTCATGATTATTCCTGTTTTTTTATGGTATTTTTTTTACTGCTTTAACGATTTCTTGAGCAATGAGATGACAAGGCAGAACAATTTGAGCGCCTCCCCGCTCGATAGCCTCTCGTGGCATACCAAATACTACTGCTGTTGATTCAGCCTCAGCAATGGTATATCCACCAGCCTGACGAATGGCAACCATACCTGCAGCACCATCAGAGCCCATTCCGGTAAGTAAAACCCCAACTGTCCGCCTGCCGAAAGTTTCGACTATCGACAACATGGTCACATCAACAGAAGGCGTAAATAGTTGACCTTCTGGAACAGAAGTCAATCTAACAACCGCTCCGCCGTTAACCTGCCTTTTAACAACCAAATGTATGCCGCCAGGAGCAACCAAGCCGCAGCCGTTAATCAGTTTATCACCAGTTTCGGCTTCTTTAAAAGCAATCTGACAGGCATCATCAAGCCGTTTAGCAAACGAGTTGGTAAACATGGCAGGCATATGTTGCACAACAACGACAGCAGCATCAAGATCAGCCGGTAGCTTGGGAAGTATCTCCATAAGGGTGCTGGGTCCGCCTGTCGACACCCCAATCACAACCACCTTTGATGCACTGCTTGCAGTAACGACTTGCGG
>NZ_JBYKYF010000068.1:0-6570 GCF_057736855.1 Sporomusa sp. | reverse complement strand
CGGCTTTTCAACCGTAACAGGTTGTTGTTTTTTGATTCCTCTACCTGTCCCACGCAGTCTTCTAGCGTAAGCTGCAGCTTTAATTTTAGCGATGAGTTCTCTGCCTATGATGTATAGATTTTTTGAAACCGTTCCTGATGGTTTACCGACATAATCAAAGGCTCCCAACTCTAAAGCCTCAAACGTAGTAATCGCACCTTCTTGGGTCAGTGAGCTCAGCATAATGACCTGCACTTCGGGATGCTGTTCTAATAAGTAAAGCATACAGGTTAACCCATCCATGACAGGCATATTAATATCCATAGTAACAACATCAGGGCAAAGTTCACGGTCTTTGATCAGAGCTTCTTCACCATCACGGGCTACCCCAACGACCTGAATGTCAGGGTCAGTCTCCAAAATCTGCTTAATGGTTCGGCGCATCATAGCTGAGTCGTCAACAATCAAAACTTTAATCACAAATCCTGAACACCACCCGTTGTTGGTATAGCAAACAAGGAGAGAGATTGCCACACTCTTGATAAATTTGATCAATTGTGTGACATCTCACTTGTATCCTTATTGTTATCACTTAGCCTATTTATATGCCGTCTAAAATTGCAGCACTTGCTTGAGGTCAAGAATCATAACCATTCGTTTACCGCCATGTAGTTTACCGACACCGCTGATAAACTTGCTGTCCACCGAATGAGAAACAATGTCAGGAGTAGCTTCTACCAAGCTGCGATCAAACCGGAGAACCTCGGAAACAGCATCTACAACAATTCCTGTTTTCTGTGTCCCAGTATCGACAATAATGATCCTGGTTGAATCATCACACTGTCTTTCCGGTAATTCAAATCGCCGTCGCAGGTTTAACGCCGGAATGATATTCCCCCGTAAATTAACCAAGCCGTCAATATAAGAAGGAGCGCCTGGCATGTGAGTTACCTCAGCCATACGGTTTATTTCCTGGACATCGGTTATTTTTATTCCGAATTCTTCATCCTCCACGCGAAAGGCAACTAGCTGCTCCTCGTCAATGGCTCCTCCCCGCTCAACGGTGGTAGCTTCATAAGTTACCTGCTCGCCCCTAATCTCTTGCACAATCTCAACCGGCAGTAGGTTAAGCGCATTTAAATACATAATCAGGCGCTTTCCTTCTTTTAATTTAGCAATACCACGAATCTGACCAGCCTCATCACTACCATATACTAAGGGAGGAGCCTCAATCAGACTTTTCGGTACAGATACTACTTCTGACACTTTATCAACCCGGAACCCGGCAGTAATATTGCCGAGGTCTACGACAATAATCCGCGATTGGTCTGTAGCTTTACAGTCAGGCAGATTAAAGAACACACGCATATTTATAATGGGCAGCAGTTGCTCCCGTAACGAAACAACCCCTTCGGCATACTTAGGAACATTGGGTACTGAAGTAATTTG
Source organism: Sporomusa sp. (assembly GCF_057736855.1). NCBI lineage: Bacteria > Bacillati > Bacillota > Negativicutes > Selenomonadales > Sporomusaceae > Sporomusa > Sporomusa sp. Next base: position 5,142 of record NZ_JBYKYF010000068.1, on the reverse strand, counting down.
CTGCACCCGGATGATCTCTTTCACATGCATAATGTTAAAGGCGTATTCTTCTTGTCCCAGCAAGAACGTCACCAGTTGCTCATCTTCACTCTCAACTGTTTTGGTTATAGTGTCTTGTCTAGCAGCAATCGTAGCTACACCTTCACTTTTTATCTGATCGATCTGATCAACGGTAATAATCTGACCAATGTTTAGCGCCATAATAATGCGCTTACCGCCGTCGAGCTTGACCAAGCCCTCCAAATAATCAACATTGATATTACGGATAACAGCAGGAGCAGGCTCTATGTCAGTCTGGCTTACCCGTAATACTTCTGATACCTTGTCTACCACAATACCTGTAGCCCGTCCCCGTACATCAACAACCAGCACACGGGTACTTTCGTCCCGTTGACGACGGGGCATTCCCAACCGTACCCGCCCATCAATGATGGGGAGAATATTGCCGCGCAGGTTACACACACCTTCCACATACTCAGGTGCATGCGGTACTTTGGTAATTTCCGTTAAGCGGACGATTTCGCGTACATGCATAATATCGGCGCCAAACTCATCATTACCCAAATGGAATGTAACCAACTGCCGTTCTGATAAGCCTTCTTCTTTTATTTCAATGGCTTCAGACATAGTTATCCCTCCTCATATGGAAACTTACATATTTTGCAATTCGTCTGCAAGCCCTGAAATTTCTTCAATTGCTTCAGCCAATTCCCGCATGCCTTTAGCCTGCTCTGATGCAGCTATAGCTGCTTGTCGGTTTGCTGTAGCCGCTTCCTCAGCCGCAGCAGCAATTTGATCAATACCCTTACGGGCTTGTTCAAGGGCGACTGCAGATTCTTCAGCGCCAACAAGCACCTCTTTAACTACGGCAAGAATTTCGCGCATCGACTCATCAATTGCGATAAGATTTCCTGTCGTCTTCTTGGCATTTTCCACTTCATAGGAAGCATTCTTAGCTGATAATTCTATGTCGGCAGTTACTTGCTGGATTTGGTTTTGGATATTACGGACAAGGTCTTTAATTTTATCTGCATTTTCAGCTGATTCATTAGCTAGAGTACGAATATCTCCAGCTACTACTGAAAAACCACGCCCATATTCTCCAGCCCTAGCAGCTTCGATGGAACCGTTAACAGCCAGCATATTGGTCTGGATGGTAACATTAACAATAGCATCTACGATTTTGTCAATTCTGCGGGTAGTATCTTCTAATCGCTTAATATTTTGTACCGATTTCTGGCTGGCCTCAGCAGCATCAGAAATTCCTTGGATAATACTATCAACTTCAGTTTTATTAGTGGAAAGTAGTGCCTGGAGTTCGGTAACTTTAATCTCAGATTCTTGGGCTCTTCCTTTCATTTGTAAGGCTGCTGATGCCAGCCGATCAGCTAAATTGGCAGCTTTCATCGTTAACTCTGCCTGAAGCTGAGCACCTTGGTCAAGCTGTTCCATTGCCTTCATGATTTGCTGGGCTGCTGTACTAGCTTCCTCAACATTGGCAGACAATTCTTCCGCAGCCGATGCTAGTTCTTCGGACGACTTCTGTGCATCTGTCGAAACTTTAAGCTGCTCGGCAAGTTCAGACAACTCAGCAGAAGCACTGCTCATTTCCGAGAAGGCGCGATTTTGCTCATTAATAGTTTGCGTAATTTCTTCGGTAGCTGCGCCTTGTTCCTCACTAGCCGCAGCCACCTGTTGAGCAAGTGCCAAAAACTCTTTAGCACCTTCATTTGCATCTCTTGCATTTTGTGCCACTTCGTTAATGCCTTTTTGGACATTTATCATATCCTTGTCAATTTGAATCAGATCAGAGGTTATTTTTTTAGCCTTTTCTACTTCTTCATTGGCAGCTTGACCAGCTTTTTGAACATCTAGCACAACTGTTTTTACATTTTCTTGGATTTCTTCAACAAGTAGCCGGATATCACGAGCCGATTTTTCTGATATTTCAGCTAGATTGCGCACCTCGTCAGCAACCACGGCAAAACCGCGTCCATGTTCACCAGCCCTAGCAGCTTCAATGGCAGCATTGAGTGCCAGCAGATTCGTCTGATCTGCAATACGCACTACAGCCTCAACAATATTACCAACTTCAATAGCTTGATTCTCTAATTCGGCAACCATCTTAGTTGATTCCAGGTTAGCATCTGCTGAAGCTTTTATACCATTAATGAGTTGTTCTACATCAGCGCTGGTTGTTTTTACGAGATTTTGAGCAAGATTGACACGATCAAGCGATTCTTTTGCGCGGTTATCGGCAACAATAGCCGCCTTTTCAATTTGGTTTATGGCTGCGCGACTTTCTTCAGCAGCAGCCGATGCTTCTTCAGCGCCACTGGCAATCTGCTCCATGGTACTTGCTAGCTCTGTGGCTGCATTACCAGCCTGCTCAATGCCTGCTGCCAATTGCTCAGTAGCGGTAGCAATTCGCTCTGCAAGTTGCTGCTGCTTGGCCATAGAACGGGCACGAACTTTATCCATTGCCCTTTTTTTGGCTAAATCCCGTTTGGCGGCAATATCGGCAGCACTGCTTAACTCACCTGATAATCTGCTTGTAGTTGCGGTATTGTTTGCCGGTCTAGCCAATTTTTTTTTCTCCATCTTAAATTCCCCCTTAAAATCTATCGCCATCAACGTTGTTACTGTATCCTAATGCGGCAATAGTATTTTTCTTTTCATTTTCTACCTAGCAATAAACATGCCAACTTAAATTCATTGTAACCACTAAAAAAGTCCGAAAAATAATCTGTTTTTAAGTAATCAGCTACTGCCATATTGTAGCGATATGAGACAGTGTCTTATATTGAGACACATTTCTATTTTTTAAGATATGATTCGATAAAATTTGATAATAAAATAAGCAGGTACTTTTCAATACCTGCCATTTGGAACTATTTTTTTATATTCTTTTTTTTTCTATCAAGTATCCGGTAAATCGAGCTCCGAGCTATGCCAAGACTACGGGCAGCAGCGGCCTTATTGCCGTCGTTAGCCTCTACTGCCTGCTCAACCAGGGTAATAATATGATCATCCATTAAAAGATTGTCATTATAACACTGTTCCGATAAGGACAGAGGCTTGAAACTGGACTGCTGCTTCCAATCAACCTCCAGCCCCATATGGGTATCAACAGCAAGCATATCCTCAAAATGCTCTGGTCTAAGCTGAATGTCATCAAATAAGAACACAGCGCGTTCAATAACATTTCTAAGTTCTCTAATATTCCCAGGCCAATGATAATTGGTTAAAACAGTTTCTGCTTCTGATGATATTTCTTGAAACGATTTGTTTTTAGATTCAGCAAACTCATGCAAAAAGATTGTAGCCAAGGGAATAATTTCCTCAACCCGATTGCGCAGCGGTGGCAAATATAACTGACCTACCTTCAAGCGGTAGTATAAATCTCTTCGGAAGCGGCCTGCTTCCACTGCTTCCTCCAAATTTACGTTGGTCGCGCAAATAATCCGAGTATCAGTTTTAATTTTATGCAAACCACCAACTCGGTAATATTCCTTTTCCTGCAAGACGCGTAAAAGCTTACCCTGCATTTCTAATGGTATCTCAGCCACTTCATCTAAAAATAATGTGCCTCCGGCCGCAATGTCAAACTTACCCTTTTTCCCTTTAGATTGCCCACCAGTAAAAGCACCAGCTTCATACCCGAAAAGCTCGCTTTCGAACAGACTAGGAGTAATCGCAGCACAATTAATATCAACAAATGGCGCATCTTTATTTTCTCCGGCATTATGAATAATTCGGGCTATAACCTCTTTCCCTGTACCTGTCTCTCCCCTGATAAGTACCGGAATGGATCGATCAAGTCCGTACTTTTGTGCCTCCTGGAAGATTTTTTCCATTTGTTTTGAAAATACGCTTACCGTAGTATATCCGGGTATTTCATAGGTTTTTCCTTGCTGCCCATGAGCTAAAATTGGTTTGGTATATGCATCCATAACAACAAGGTTAGCCTCGACCCGTTCAAGCATACTAATAAGTTGTTCGGCATCAACTGGCTTGACTAAATAATCAAAAGCCCCTAACCGAAGAGCTTCAATAGCGGTATCTATAGTACCGCAGCCAGTAAATAGTACAACAGGAGGGCTTTTTTTCTTTGGTTGATTTACATACTTTAATAACTCAAGTCCAGTCATTTTCGGCATTTTAATGTCTGAAAGTATCAAGTCAAATGGCCGTTGTCCTAATATGGCCAATGCTTCTTCCCCGTCAGTACATTCTGTAACACGGTGATGAACACGCTGAAGAAATGTTTTTACACTTCTACGGCTGCCATAATCATCTTCAACAAGCAAAATATCCAAACTCCAACCTCCCGGTATATTGTAAAAATGTGGTGGAATTTGCAACTGACAATTGCTGTTATGTTTACGTAGTAAGGTGGATTATCACAAACATGTCAATAATAAATAAATATAAATCCAAGCTTGTATCTCTATTCCTTACTATTAATTGGAATACGAATGGTCACACAAGCTCCCGCTTCCTCCTTGTTATTTTCGATAGTAATTCCACCGCCGTACGCTTCAATAATTGTCAGCGCAATGGTTAACCCTAAACCCATACTTTTGGTATACACTTTGGTCGTAAAGAATGGCTGGAAGGCTTTTTGCTTAGCTTCCTGAGTTAATCCAATACCGTTATCCTGGCATTTAATAATAATGTTTCCATCTATTACATGAATCGTAATACGAACTTCTTTGCCATGTTCCCGAACTTCCATAGCTTCAACGGCATTACGAATAATATTGGTTATTACCTCCTGAAAACGGCGATAATCACCAAAAATTGCAGGAACCTTGGAATAGGTAAAAATCACCTTGATATCCTCCAGATATTCATCCATCGCAGCCAGCGATTGATTTACTATCTCAAGAATATCAAACTCTTTTTCATCTTTTATAAAAATTCTTTCCACATAACTATTGAGATATTTAATTTTCTCCCCAATCCGGTTAATTTGCTCAAGTGCAAAAGTAAGATCCTCATCAGTCAGACGACTACAACCATTTTCTTGTAATTTACGGAAATACAAGATATTGTCAATATGTATATTAAGAGCCTGAAGTGGTTGACTTAACTCATGAGAGATACTAGCTACCAACATAGCTATGGAACACATTCGAT
>NZ_JBYKYF010000067.1:0-12429 GCF_057736855.1 Sporomusa sp. | reverse complement strand
AAATAATGACGACAACCGGCAACAATAGCAGCTTCGGCAATAGCTTCATTGCCTTTCATTAACACTTTTTCTGCCACTAGTAATCACGCCTCCTTGTCCTTTAGAATCTCAATGACAATGTCTGGACAGGTTTTCGCGCAAAGCGCACAGCCTACGCATTTAGATTCGTCAATACAAGTAGCAGGCCGATAGCCCTTGCTGTTAAACCGGTCTGCAAGAACTACAATTTTGTTAGGGCATACTACTGTACAAAGTTCACAGCCCTTACATCTTTCCTCTGTAAATACAGGCCTTGGCATACGGTTCCCTCCTTACTATCATTTTATCCAGGAACTTTGTATCCAGTACATATAAATATATATAAGAAAAGACTTGGCTTGTACCAATGGTAAACTAAAAACAAACCCCATGTCGCTTGAACAACACGGGGTACCTTGATTAGGATTATTTTTATTTTACAATTTCAACCGTGTCGCCGGTATTTAGCATAGCTGCATTGCCTTCATCGGTATCAAGATGGCACTCAAGTTGGAAACTATCACTTACTGTGACTAAAACATTATCAATTACGAGACCACGCTCGCCACCACAGCTAACTTTAACCATCTCTTTGTCTTTTACACCAAACTCGGAAGCATCAGCAGTAGTCATATGAATATGACGACAAGCGGCGATAACGCCGTCTTCCAATTTTACCTCACCTTTAGGACCAACTAATGTAAGTCCTGGCGATCCCTTTAAGTCTCCAGAATCACGAACAGGCGGTTTAATACCAAGCTTTAAAGCATCAGTTAGAGCAATTTCAACTTGCGTTTGTTTGCGCTCAGGACCAAGGATACGAACCTTTTTGAAACTTCCCTTTTCAGTTACCAAATCGACTTGCTCTTCACAGGCAAATTGACCAGGTTGGGACAGAGGTTTTTTAACGGTTAGCTGGTATCCTTCACCAAACAGAATATCGAGATGTTCACGCGAGACATGCACATGGCGAGCTGAAATACCTACAGGAATTGGTTTAGACATAATAAATGCACTCCTTCTTATTAATTTTTAATAATTATTAATATTATTATACCGGCTATTCGATGATTTCCGAAAAATACACTACTGTTACAATATCGCTAGTACTTAAGACTTTATCGTAAATCGTTTGCAAAAACACGAGTAAATCATCGATGCTGGTAAAATCCGGATTTTCACCTTGTAAATCATCTAAGGTCAATTGGGAAATAGGTTTTACCAGTACCCTATCTATTGATGCTGTAAAAATTTTTTTCTTTGGGGAAAAGCGCTTACCAACAGTGACCCATACAATGTCGCCTTCCGAGTATTTGTTAGTTTTATCACCAAGTCTGATTGTACATATTTTGCGGCGGCAAACCAACTGACTATGATAGTTAGACGAATAGAAATTCAATGCCCTCATCCCAAAATCCTCCTACTCTCTACGGCTTTAACCATTTTTTTATTCTACTTACAGCTTCCTCAAGTCGGTTTTCAGGTTGAACTAATGCTATGCGTACATAGCCTTCGCCATAGACACCAAATGCACTGCCAGGTATAACAGCCACTCCCGTATTTTTTAACAGCGATACTGTAAAATCATAGGAGGACTGCTTGGTAGGCACAGGAGCCCACACATACATGGAGGCTTTGGGGCGGCTAACCGTCCAGCCAATTTCGTTGAGTCCATTAACAACGATATCGCGACGTCTTGAATACCGTTCTGCAGTTTCGCGAACACAATCCTGAGACCCAGTTAATGCTGCGATGGCTGCTTGCTGGAGAGGATAAAAAATTCCATAATCAAAATTAGATTTTAATCTCCCCAAGAGGGATATTACCTTTGCATTACCTACAACATATCCAACCCTGCAGCCAGCCATATTGTAAGTCTTAGACAGAGAGTTAAACTCTATGGCAATATCTTTAGCACCAGGAATGGATAATAAACTGTCTGGCCGATAACCGTCGAATACTAAATCACTGTACGCAAAATCATAACAAATAAGAATATTATGCCGTTTAGCAAAAGCAACCACTTCTTCCAAAAATTCACGTGGTGCAGTAGCTGCTAGAGGATTATTAGGATAATTTAAAATCATCATTTTTGCCCGTCGCAATATGGTTTCATCAATAGCTGATAAATCAGGCAAATAGTTATTCTCTGAAGTTAATGGCATCCGGTAAAGTTCAGCACCGGCAACAAGCGGACCGGCACTAAAGATTGGATAGCCTGGGTCGGGTACGAGCACAACATCACCAGGATTAATCAGGCACAAAGCAATATGAGCCAAACCTTCCTGAGATCCAATCAGGGAATGTACTTCGGTAGCAGGGTCCAGTTCAACGCCAAATTTGTTATGATACCAGCCGGCAATAGCCTCTAACAATTCAGGTATCCCTTTGGATAAGGTGTAACCATAATGTAAGCAATCAGTAACAGCATTCTTTAATGCTGCTACAATATGTGGTGCTGGTGCCATATCAGGGCTACCGATACTTAGGGTAATTACATCTTTTCCTGCGGCAACCTCTGCTTTGCGCATGTCGTCAATTTGCGTAAAAATAGCTGAAGTTAGTGCTTTCATACGGTCGGCTTGCTCAAACATATGTTTGTCCTCCAATGATCAGAGATAGAAACAATATTTGCGAACTATGTGTTTATTGTTATTATTCAATATTATTAAGACAAATCCTGTTGGCAAGCCGAAAAAAATATATTTTATCTTTACGCTGAGTCGTAATTTCCAGCGCTTCAGGCGTCAAATCAACTAGGTTGCCCCTCCTTATCCCCTAATGTTTCAGCTTTACTGAAACAAATTCACACTGCTATTTATTCACTAAACGCATTGCGCGTCGTTGCACCTCACTCATCAGTCGTTCCTCATCGATAGTAGTAAGCATTCGATTATCAAGCAATATTTTGCCGTCAACAATGACAGTATGAACATCGCGAGCGTTAGCAGCATACGTTAAGAGCGACAGACGGTCATGCTGCGGATACCAATGCGGTTCCTGCATATCAAAAATAGTAATATCTGCTTTATAGGATGGTTCTATTTTACCAGTAATTGCCGTTAGACCTAACGCGTCAGCGCCATTCACGGTAGCCATATCTACTGCAACCTTTGCAGGAACAGCCAGTGGATCAAGACGGTGAACTTTATGCAACATAGCAGCCAACCGAAGTTCTTCAAGCATGTCCAGATTATTATTGCTGGCCGCGCCGTCAGTACCTAATCCAACACAAATTCCCGCTTTGAGCATATCTGGAACTGGTGCAACCCCACTGGCTAACTTCATATTACTGCCAGGATTATGGGCAACTCTAACTCGTTTTTCTTTCATGATAGCTATGTCAGCAGGTGATACATGCACGCAATGCGCCGCCAATGTGCCGTGATCAAAGAGCCCGATTTCAGCCATTAAAGCAATCGGGGACTTGTCGTACTCTTTTTGGCAGCTAGCAACTTCCCCTGCTGTTTCTGACAGATGGATATGGATCTGTGCTCCTAGCTTAGCCGCAAGGTCTGATACTTTTTTAAGATAATCGGGCGGACAAGTATAGGGAGCATGTGGCCCTAACATAACTGTAATACGGCCATTAGCGGCATTATGCCATTCTGTATAAAAATTCTCACTTTCGGCTAATGCTTGATTAGCATTCGGTGATACGCCGGCCATCCCTCGTGCTAAGACCGCACGAATCCCTGTTTCTTCTACAGCTCTGGCGACCTCAGGCATAAAGAAATACATGTCAGCAAAACAGGTAGTCCCCGTTTTCAGCATTTCCGCTATAGCTAACTTTGTCCCCCAATAGACATCATCGGCCGTAAGGTTTTCTTCTGCCGGCCAAATCTTTGTTTGTAGCCAGTCCATGAGCATCATGTCATCAGCATAGCTGCGAAATAATGTCATAGCCGCATGCGTATGGGTATTAATAAAGCCAGGAATTATAAGTTTATTTCTACAGTCGATAACTCGCTGTGCTGGTTCGTCAATCATTCCTATTTTGGTTATTACAGAACCACTGATAGCGATATCTGTTTGCCGAACTTGTCCATCGGCACACAATACCTCGCCGCCTTTTAGGACGATATGTAACATCAATATGCCCCCCTTTATGCTCCTAAGCTTGACGCAAATATGCCTCTTGTTCCGGAGTAAGACGGTCAATACTAAAGCCCATAGCTTTTAGTTTGAGTGCAGCAACACGTTTATCCATTTCTTCAGTAACGGTATATACTTTCTTATCCAAAGAAGCATGGTTGTTGGCAATATGGAGAACAGCAAGTGTCTGCATGGCAAATGATAAATCCATAATTTCCGTTGGATGTCCGTCGCCTGCTGCCAGATTAACTAAGCGTCCTTCTGCCAGAAGGTATAATTTGCGACCGTCAGCCATGACAAATTCTTCGATATTTTTCCGTACCACCCTGCGGCTTTGAGCGAGTGAGGCCAAATCGTCTTTATTAATCTCGACATCGAAGTGACCGGCATTGGCCAAGATTGCCCCTGATTTCATGACTTCCATATGGCTACGACGAATAACATCTTTGCAGCCTGTCAGAGTAACGAAAATATCGCCACGGGAAGCAGCTTCCTGCATGGGTAATACTGTAAAGCCGTCAAACACAGCTTCTATGGCCTTAATGGGATCAATTTCAGTAATAATAACGTTAGCGCCCAACCCTTTGGCTCGCATGGCTACCCCTTTGCCACACCAGCCATAACCGGCAACAACTACGGTTTTACCGGTAACTGTGAGATTCGTTGTCCGCATAATCCCATCCCAAGTAGATTGTCCGGTACCGTACCGATTATCAAACAGATATTTGCAGTAGGCGTCATTTACAGCAATCATTGGGAATTTAAGCCGTCCCGACTCAGCTAATGCTTTTAAGCGCAGTACTCCGGTTGTGGTTTCTTCTGAACCTCCAAGGATGTTTTCAGCCATTTCGCTGCGCTTGCCATGCAGCAAAGATACTAAATCACCACCGTCATCAATAATGATATCAGGTTTAGTATCTAGAGCTTTATGTAAAAATGCTTCATATTCTTCGGCTGTAGTGTTATACCAGGCAAACACTTTAACCCCTTGTGAAGCCAGAGCGGCGGCAACATCATCTTGGGTGGATAGCGGGTTACTGCCAGTCACAGCTACATTGGCTCCGGCATTTTTAAGCACCAGTGCCAAATAAGCAGTTTTTGCTTCCAAATGCATGGTTATTACTATATTTTTACCAGCCAACGGTTTGGTTTGAGATAGCTCATCATTAAGAACATTCAGGACAGGCATAAATTCTTTAACCCAATTAATTTTATCCATGCCCTGAGGTGCTAAGTTGATATCTCGAACAATGGATTCCACAGTAAAATCTCCTTCCTTTACTTACATTGTTTTGATAATTGTAAAATAGCTTGATCATAGGGAGAACGCAATATACCGTATTCAGTAATAATGGCAGATACCAGGGTATTCGGGGTTACATCAAACGCAGGGTTGAATACCGTAACTCCCGGTGGTGCTACACAGTTACCGCCAAAAGAAGTAATCTCAGTAGCACACCGTTCTTCAATCGGAATTTCAGCACCACTCTTAATTGTAAAATCAAAAGTAGATGTTGGTGCCGCTACGTAAAATGGAATGTTATGTTCCTTAGCTAGTACAGCCACACTGTATGTCCCAATCTTATTAGCAACATCACCGTTCAGCGCAATTCGATCGGCCCCAACGATAACAGCCTGAACCATATTGTTTTTCATGACCCAGCCTGCCATATTGTCAGTAATTAAGGTAACAGGAATGCCATCCTGCATCAATTCCCAGGCCGTAAGCCTGGCACCTTGCAATAGGGGTCTGGTTTCATCGGCAAAAACGCGAGTAATGTTGCCCTGCGACCATGCCTGACGAATAACGCCAAGTGCCGTACCAATAGCTACTGTTGCCAGAGCTCCGGCATTGCAATGAGTCAGCACGGCAGTAGGAGTAGTAAATAATTTTGCTCCATGTACAGCCATTTTTTCGTTAACTGCTTTATCTTCTTGCGCAATAGCCAGAGCTTGCTGTTCTAATGCAGCAATAGCTGCCTGGGTGTCAGACGGTTTAGGCAAAGTGTCAAACACAGCCAGCATGCGGTCAATTGCCCAAAACAAATTTACTGCCGTAGGCCTAGTCTGTCGCAGGGCTTCGGCTATATCACGCAGTTGGTACTTAAACTCAGGCAAAGAAAGCCCGGCAATTTCTTTAGCTCCTAGTACCAGAGCAAAAGCTGCTGCCGCTCCAATGGCTGGAGCGCCGCGTACTTCCAAACGTTTTATGGCTGTCGCTACCCGCCGCCAATCATAGCAATCAATATATTCCACTTTCGTAGGTAATAGAGTCTGGTTTAATAAGGTAAGGCAGTTATTTGACCAAATAATGGAGTGCATACGATTCCCCCTACAATGTAAAACCACCATATTCAGCTAACGCATGCTTGCACATACAGTCGGCTTCTGGTTCTAAATGTTCTATAGCAGACAGAATAAGCTGTTTGATATTCTCTGTATTGGCCGTCATAGTCTCCACAACTTCCTGATGAGTTAACGGATGTGGCGAAATACCGGCAGCGAAATTTGTAACCATGGACACAGTAGCATAGCATATTTCAGCTTCTCTAGCCAATATGACTTCAGGCACATTGGTCATACCTACTACATCACCGCCTAATTTAGCGAACATCTTGATTTCGGCAGGTGTTTCAAAGCGTGGCCCCTCAGTACAAACATAGGTTCCTTGCTGATGAATGCTAATCCCCAATTTTTGGGCAGCTTCGGACAATACTTTACGAATTGACGGACAATAGGGTGTTGTCACATCAAGATGTACTACCCCTCGTTCTCCACCTTCAAAAAATGTGGTTGTCCGATTTTTTATGAAATCAAGAAATTGATCTATGAGAACAAAATCACCTGGTTTCATAGCAAGATTAAGCGACCCCACGGCTGTTGTGGCAATAATATTTTGTACCCCTACTTTTTTCAGCGCCCAGATATTGGCCCGATAATTTATTAAATGCGGCGGGATAGAATGATTACTGCCATGGCGGGGCAGAAATGCCACTTCCTTGCCAGCGTATTCGCCACTTTTAAAGCGTACTACACCATAAGGAGTAGCAATTTCCTGTTCGCGGATATTATTAAGAATTCGCGGATCATATACCCCAGTTCCACCAATAATTGCAATTTTCATAATGTCTCACCCTACCTTTTTTTTAATTCACAAATAGTAAGCAAATCATCAATGGTATATAGAATATAGTCAGGGTTCTCTGCTAATAGGCTGTCCCATGATACTTTAGTCCAACGGACTGCCGCGGTTTTAACCCCGGCATCACGTGCACTGATTAAGTCAAAGGGACTGTCGCCAACCATTAGACAGTCAGATGGCGCAAGATTTATTTTTTCAAGTGCCAACAAGACTGGTTCCGGATCAGGTTTATGCTTTTGGCATTCCTCGTGACCTATCACCACAGTAAAATATTTATCCATATCAAACAACTTAAGTCCTCTGATAGCGGTACTTTTGGTTTTTGAAGTCACAATTGCCAATAGAACGCCTGCATTATAGAGTTTTTGGATGGTCTCAGCTACGCCTTCAAATCCTGTTGTAAGCTGGTCATGGTGTGCCAAATTAAATTCACGATAGGTTCTGATCAGCTCTTCTACTTTATCAGGTCCATAATATTCCATAGCAGCTTTAAGCGGTTTACCAAAAAAAGCGTAAATTTCTTCAGGTGTTAACAGTCTTCCATAGTGTAAATTAAAAGTATGTTGAAACGAACGAATAATCAAATTTGAGGTATCAATAAGTGTGCCATCAAGATCAAATAAAATGCCTTTAAATTTCAACATGCGTCCTCCTGTTAGGAGATTATGTATAACAAAAATGGAGGGCCTGCCTAAGCCCCTGACAGCAAAAGTTGTTATTGCCAAATATCATGTAAGCAATATAAAACGTATTACCCAACAATTGCATGACACAACCTGCCTATCATGCCATGATTTATAAGGTATTACAATAACATTCCAGTTAAATAAGCCAATCCCTGCTGATTAATCAAATGTAATTTATAAATTTACACCAATAAAACCACCAAGTATTCCCGCTAAGCTAGCTGCGACAAGTTTATTACCTAATATAAGCCACGACACTTCCGCTTGGCCTAACTCAAGACCGATGCCGACCGAAAACAGTACATATATAATACCGACAGCCCAGCCGACAAAAAAGCCCTTGCTAGCAATCTGTTTGGTTGCATATATACTGCCGGCAAAAATACTGGTCATAGTTACTGCAACCATTATATACTCGATGTAATTATCAATAAATTGACTATCAAACAGTAGACTGATTAGCGATAGGAATAAAGCACCAAACAACGATACGCCTATACTCACAGTCACTCCTTTAAAGATAGCCATTGAAATGTTCGAGTTTCGCGAAGTTTGGGAATAATGTCTTGCACGTCGGGAAAGTTTGGCCATAATACTCCCTCCTGAAAATCATTTACTGTAAATTTATGCAAATTATGGCCAAATATACCGAACTTAACAACAAGATTATAGTTCCCATTGTTTTAACAAGTTGATAATCCCATAGTTAGTTAAATCAAAGTGGATTGGGGTAACCGATATATTGCCATTTTTAACAGCAACAATATCGCTATCCGGATCATTCTCCGATTCGGAAACATGCCCGCTCATCCAATAATAAGTACGCCCACGCGGATCCAAACGCCGCTCAAAGGTATTCTCATAACTGCGTACCCCCAGCTTAGTTATTTTTATACTTTTAAGCTGATCTTCTGGTAACGCAGGAACATTGACGTTTAACAACGTATTTGGCGGCAATTTTTTAGCAATCATGGTTTCAACTATTCTTCTGGCTGTTTTGGCCGCTGGAGTAAAATCATATACCTGCCAACTGTCTAATGACATAGCAAGCGCTGGCAGACCGTGCAACGCTCCTTCAATAGCAGCACTCACAGTACCAGAATATAACACATCTGTACCTAAATTTGATCCCTGATTGATGCCAGATACAATAATATCAGGACGATCATCGATCAATAGGGATTCCAAAGCAACTTTTACGCAATCGGTGGGAGTACCGCCAACCCGCCAAGCATTGATACTCGGATCATCCAGGGGATGTTTATCTACCCAGATTGGATGATGTACAGTAATTGCCTGACTGGAAGCACTTTTTTCACTGTCAGGTGCAACCACTGTAATTCTAGCAATTTGCGCCAGCTCCTGCCATAATGCTTTTATCCCTGGCGCAAGTATACCATCATCATTCGTTAAGAGTATATGCAAAAGCAAAACCTCCCCATATCATAATTGGCCCATTAACTTATGGGTTTGTGGAATAACGCGAACATGCTTAAGTAAGGCTAACGCTTGCGCCTGATAAACCAGCATAGCATCAGGCGAAACGGCTTGGCAACCGTTAATTGGTGTAACTGGCTGCAAAATTACTGGAATCGTATTATCGACGGCAGCCACAAGTTCAAAAGCCTGACGAAGTTCCATGTTACTGCTCTGCCCAGATATTACAATCTTAACAAAAACTTCTTTGGCCGCTGCCAAACGCAAAAATTCATAATGTTCTTTCCAAAAGTGCTTACCAGTAGTACTTGGCAGTTTTATATCCATGCTGACAATATCAATATATGGCAATACAGTAGCCAGTTGCTCAAACAGAGTCCCATTGGTTTCCAGATAGAGTGGCGCTTTAAGCTTTGGCGCCAATTCAGCGATATGTTTTGCCTGGCATAACGGCTCACCGCCGGTAAGACTAATCGAATGATGCCTTATTGTCAGCAGTGAATTAATCATTTGTGCAAGATCATCAATGGATACAGGGTTAACTATTTCAATAAAATCGCGTTTTCCTGGAATCCGCTCCACTCTAGCATGGGTAGAAAGCTGACGGGAATCAGGTGTATCACAATAGGTGCAGGTTAAATTACAGCCCGCAAAGCGCACAAATACTTGTCTTGTTCCAACATATAAACCTTCACCCTGAATCGAAGAAAAGATTTCAACAAGATTTATCATACTTACTCCTGTGGACAATACTTGACAGCAGATTTTGGCGACTCCCAAACTTGGACGCAACGAACTTTGATATTATGCTGAAACGCCGGGCTTGCCGATAGTGTGTCATAAATATATTTTGCTATATTTTCAGCAGTTGGATTGATGGTTTTAAAGGCCGGAAGCTCATTAAGGTAATAATGGTCCAGACTATCTATGACTTTATTAACTTCTGCCTTGAGGTCTTTAAAATCCATAACCATACCTAAATGATTAAGTTCTTGACCAGTAACGGTGACTTCCACCTTCCAATTGTGTCCATGTAAACGGCAGCATTTACCTGGATAATCAGGCAACTGATGAGCAGCTTCGAATTCAGTAATAATAGTTAAATCGTACATATAAACGCCTCCTTATCAATCGTTTTATAGTTATTTAGAAGTATATTTTAACATATGGTATCAAGATATACAGTATATATACAAAAAAAGATGAGTATCCACTCACCTTTTATTTGATCGCTTGCTTACCTAAGAGATTTTCTTTAGAGAATTCGTTAGAATTACTTAGAAGTATGTCATGATAGCTAAGGCTGCGAGTATGCGGGGTATGACTCCAATTTCGGTCATTACGATGCAGGAACCCTAAGAATGTAATGGGTATCCAACTATATATAAACAATGGATAGAAAATGGAGTAAAACCAGGTTTTCCAACTAGCCCTAATCTTCGCTAACACAATGATAGGAAATAAATACTGGCCAATAGCAATAATCCGCCACACTTCTATTGGCAGAATCATAAAGAGAATATTGGTATAAAAAGGTATAACTGAATAGATATAGCTCAACAAAACAAAAGTTGTGGACAGAAGAAGAAAATGTGGTTGAACCAGATGAATAACACCATCCAGAAGTCTTATATCCCGGCGTTTTATTCCTTCAATAATTAATTTAGGAATATAACGACTAGCAACGTCAAAATGGCCTTGAGCCCAACGTTTGCGCTGTCTCCATGATTGCATAAAAGTCAGCGGCTTTTCATCGTAAACGATGGCATCATGTGCCCAAGTTGTACGAATTCCTATTAAGAGGGTTTTCATGGTAAACTCCATGTCTTCGGTTAGGCAAGTAGCCCCCCAGCCAAACCTTTTTAAAATATCGGTGGAAATACACATTCCGGTACCACCAAGAACACTGGATAAGCCTAAATTGTATTTAGCCAAATGCCATATATGATTGACAACCCAGAACGATATAGCAAAAGTAGCAGAAATCCAGGTATCATTCGGATTCTTCGCATCAAGATACCCCTGAATAACTTTTTCTCCCTTGCATAAACGGCTATTCATTTCCAGGAGAAAATTGGTATCTACCAAATTATCAGCATCAAAAACAACAACAGCATCATATTGCTTTGGCAGTGCAAATAATTTTTCAAACATCCATTCCAACGCATAACCTTTGCCCCGCTGTTCCGAGTTAAAGCGTTCATATACAATTGCACCAGCTTCTTTAGCAATATGTGCCGTTTTATCTTTACAATTATCTGCTACTACATAAATATCGTAAAGTTCCCGGGGATACTTAAGTACCTGCAGATTCTCTACTAATTGTCCAATTACTTGTTCTTCATTGTGTGCTGCAACAATTACTGCAAAGGTGTGTTTGGGTGTTAATATTTTTTCTTCACGACGTTTAACGATCCCAAAAAGCGCAATAAAAAAGTAATACAAAGTAAAAAATACAATAATGAGCTGCATGGGAATCATTATGTAGTCAAAAATATAATTCATGGACTATTCTCCTTACAGAACCCTGTTCTTCAATGGATAATATAAACATAACGAGATTTTACCAATTATTTATCTAATATTCACTACTAACATAATATGCTGCAAAATCAGCTACATGCCCTTTTTCTGACAGCTATTCAGCTACTTAGCTGAACGGCCGTCAAATAACGCAAATGTTGTATTTAAGATGCCAAACAGCGCAAAAGCAAAAAATGGGACAAAGAAAATGGCATCCAGAGTCAAAAATAGAATATAGGCTCCTACCACAATAGTAATAATCGCAGGAATTTTACGAATGGGTTCTCCTTCTTTGCCTTTAAAGTCAGGATATCTAATCGTGCTTACCATGAGATAGGCAAATATTGCCACCATCACAGGAAAAATCCACCCTGACGGCTTGATGCCAATCAAAATAAACGTGGCAACAACACAGCCTGCGGCCGGAATGGGTAAACCCATAAAGTACCCCTTAACGATGCCGGTATTAACATTAAACCTTGCAAGCCGAAGCGCGCCACAGGTTGCGAAAGCTGCGGCAATAAAAGC
>NZ_JBYKYF010000439.1:0-1929 GCF_057736855.1 Sporomusa sp. | reverse complement strand
TGTCAATCCGGCTGAAAATAATTTACCTAAGGAGTTACAGCCGGAATTTTGGTATATGCAGCAGGTATTATGGGATGAGTATCGTAGAGTGTTACCAGACTATCTGTTGGCAGATGCCGGTCTTGACGCGATCGGGCATGAACAGGCTGCGTCGCGGGGCTATCATTTGCTACTAGTCCCGGAGCTTAGCGCCTACAAGGAGAAAACTAAGAAACATAGTTATTATGTTACCTTAGATCAAACCCTATATGATACGGCTACTGGCCGCATTGTCTCTATGACGAGTTTCTCAACCAACACCAGCAATTTAACTCCGTTAGAGGCGCTTATTCATGATAGCAGAGGCAGCAGTGCGGTTATTGGCACATGGCTTAATGCTATGGCAGGGGCGAATGACCTGCCTGAGGCTTCCCTGTTATTATCGGTATCACGGGAGGAAGATAATGAATTTACAGATCGTTGAACAAATAATAACTGAATTTATTGCGAACACCGCACTGAATACTGTAGCCGAAATTGGGCTGGACAAAATCTATGACAGGCCACTCATTGGGGTGGCCCATGCGGAAGATGCATTATTTGAAACATTGAAAGCGGAGCACGTTGTCGGCCGGCATCATATGTCACCGTGTGAATGGCTGCCGCATGCGAAGGCGGTTGTTTCGTATTTTTTGCCATTCAGTAAAGCGGTGCGGGAGGCCAATAGACAAGGCGAATTGCCGGCGACTGAATGGTTGTATGCACGCATCGAAGGTGAGTTAGTAAATAATGCGTTGCGAAAGTATTTGACCGAGCGGTTTGAAGAAGCTGGCTATCAAGCGATCGCACCAGCACTCGATGCCCGGTTTGCTGTGACGCATCGCCGCAGCAACTGGTCAGAACGCCATGTTGCTTATATTGCCGGGCTGGGTACGTTTAGTTTGAACCGGTCATTTATTACCCAAGCGGGTGCAGCCGGTCGCCTCGGAAGTGTTATTGCTACAGCCGACATGGAAGTGACACCTCGTAGGTACCAAACCTATGATGAATACTGCAATCAATGTGGTGCCTGTATCAAACGCTGTCCGCCCAAGGCCATTGCTGATACTGGTAAAGATAATGAGGTTTGTGCAGCCTATCTGGACAGTACGGCCGAGCGGTTTAAACCCCGCTACGGCTGTGGCAAATGCCAGACTGCCGTACCTTGTGAGGAGGCAGTGCCA
This sequence comes from Sporomusa sp., assembly GCF_057736855.1. Classification (NCBI taxonomy): domain Bacteria; kingdom Bacillati; phylum Bacillota; class Negativicutes; order Selenomonadales; family Sporomusaceae; genus Sporomusa; species Sporomusa sp. The sequence goes on along the minus strand of NZ_JBYKYF010000439.1, from coordinate 727 downwards.
CTATAACTACCTTTTGAATTATGCCTGGTTTCCCAATGGGTGTTTCGCGTTGTAGCGTATCTTGAGAAAAGAACAATATTTTGCGATTTCGTTTGTAAATAGGAGATTTTTAATACAAACCCGGAGCTGTTTGCTAAAACGCCACTTTTTTATCACTTCCAAACTTTAATACATTAAAGTAAAATAGTGATAGTGGTTCGTCTGCACGGACTACGATTACAGGGAGAGTGGAGGAGTCATAGTGAAAAAATGAATTGCAGTTGTGTTGGTGCTTTTAGTGACTGGCATGCTGATAGCCGGGTGCGGCGGAGCCGGCCAGAAAAAAATTGTGGTTGGGCTTGATGATAATTTCCCGCCAATGGGGTTTCGTGATGATAAGAACAATATAGTAGGTTTTGATATTGATATGGCCAAAGAAGCCGCTAAGCGGATGGGCGTAGAAGTGGAGTTCAAGCCCATTGATTGGAACAGTAAAGAGGCCGAGCTAAACGGTAAACGGGTAGATGTTCTCTGGAATGGACTGACAATCACCGAAAAACGTAAAGAAAATATTCTGTTCACTAACCCGTATATGGAAAATCGCCAAATTATTGTTGTACCTGCTAACTCAACCATTAAGACCAAAGCCGATTTAGCTGGTAAGGTTGTCGGCACGCAAGAAGGTAGCAGCAGTGTTGATGCTATTGAAAAAGATCCTGCCACCATGAACTCTTTTAAAGAGTTAAAA
>NZ_JBYKYF010000066.1:10400-12442 GCF_057736855.1 Sporomusa sp. | reverse complement strand
CTGGCATGCCACTTCCATAAGGCTATATATAATGCCACTAACTTTTCTGGCAAAAGACCAAGTAATTCGATACACTATGATTAGTACCACAGTCATTATCACTAAAAATCCTTTTATCGGCTCTGCTTGGAAACTACTCCATTGCTGCCAGATAAAATAGATCATGATTAACAGGGGAGGAATGGTAGCTAGTAATAGACTGCCGGCTTTTAACTGAAAATCAAGAGTTGTTATTTTATTTCTTATAACAGTAAACAAATTGTCCTCCGGCTATCTTTTTATTTCTAATACAAACTTCGACAACTAAAGGCAATTTCCTTTAGTTAACCGCTATGTAGAGGTTATTTTTATATTATTATGAATTTTTTTGTTTTTATGGTAATAAATAATAAAGCAACTACATATAACTGCCATAACTTAACGCAAAAAAGTCCTGCTGAAATTCATCCCAGCAGGATTTTACCTTTATACTATGCAAAGCTACTATATAACAAGGTATCACTTAAGCCACTTAATAATCCCTGCTCCCCAAGTCAATCCACCGCCAAAACCTACTAATGCAATCATATCCCCGTTTTTGATCCTGCCGCTTTTAACCCCTTCATCCAGTGCTAACGGAATAGAAGCGGCCGATGTATTACCGTATTTATCAAGATTAACAATAACCTTTTCCATCGGCAACCCTAGGCGTTTAGCGGCTGACTGAATAATTCTTAAGTTAGCTTGATGCGGTACCAGCCAAGTAATATCATTGGCTGGTACATTTGCATGAGTCAGGGCTTTATTTACGGTTTCGCCCATTACCTTAATCGCAAATTTAAATACCTCGTTACCGTCCATATGAATAAAATGAGCGTCTTGCGACACAGTTTCCAGCGAAGTAGGCATCCGGGATCCACCGGCAGGAACTTTTAACAGATCAGCACCGGCCCCATCTGCCCCTACATCGAAACCAAGAATTCCGTATCCTGGACTTGTCTCACCCAACACAACAGCTCCCGCCCCATCACCGAACAATATGGCGGTATTTCTATCTGTCCAGTTAGTAATTGTTGATAAAGCTTCTGCGCCAATTAATAAGACTTTTTTATAAGTACCTGCCTTAATAAAAGAGCTGCCTGTAATCAGTCCGTAAATAAAACCAGAGCAAACCGCTGTAAGGTCAAAGGCAGCGGCATTAACAGCTTTAAGGTTTTGCTGAACTAAACAAGCAACTGAAGGGAACATCATATCAGGAGTTACAGTACCCACAATAATGAGATCAATCTCGGCCGCGCTAATGCCAGCATCAGCTAGCGCCCGTTCAGCAGCTTTAGTTGCTAAATCTGAGGTACTCTCTCCTTTATTTACAATCCGCCGTTCCCGAATACCTGTACGTTCAACAATCCAAGTATTGGATGTGTCCATCCTTTGCTCAAGATCAAAATTAGTTATAACAGTATCCGGAACATAGGACCCTATCCCTAAAATGCCTACATATCTTTCGTTCACCAAATGTCCTCCTTAAAACTTTTATAACCTACATTTAAAAACAGGTACTATTAGTATACCATAAAATTAATATAAACAATACCACTTACTGCCTAAATGCCAAAAATATGTAACATAATTATCTTTTGTTTGATCTACGCCATATTTTCATTTGCTCAGCATGTTGTATGAGTTCATCACGAAAATTGGGGTGAGCAATACTGATAATTCGCTCAGCTCGTTCCCATGTAGTGCACCCAGCTAACTTTACTTTACCCCATTCAGTAACCAGATAATGGACTTGGGCACGTGGGTCTGTAACTATACCGCCGCTTGGTAATGTCGGCACCACTCTGGAGGCCAGGGCACCTGTTTGTTTATTAACATACGATGAGCGAAAACAAATAAAACTTTTTCCCCCGTTGGATAAATAACTTCCGGTAACAAAATCAAGTTGTCCACCAGTACCGCTAATTTGCCGTGTTCCTGAAGATTCAGCCGATATTTGCCCATAAAGATCTACTTCAACACAATTATTAACAGAAATAAAATTGTCAATCTGGGCGATAACC
>NZ_JBYKYF010000066.1:0-10390 GCF_057736855.1 Sporomusa sp. | reverse complement strand
CATACAATTCTTTGGTACCAGCTGCAAATGACCAAACACCTTTTCCTTTATCCAACCGTTTATATTTATTGGTTAATTTACCTTTTTTATACATTGTGAGATAGGCATCTACCAACATTTCAGTATGCATCCCCAAATCTTTTACATCTGAATCAGCAATTAAATTACCGACAGCATTAGGCATACCACCAATCCCCAATTGAAGGGTTGCACCATCAACAATTTCCTCAACAATCAGTCTGGCAACTTTTTCATCCACTTCATCAGGTGTGGCTGGAAGTACTTCTGGCAGCGGGATACTACCGCTTTCAACTATATAATCCACCTCGGAAATATGAATACATTCATCTCTGCCACCTAATGCCACTGGCAACAGATCATTTACTTCAACGATAACAATTTTAGCTGCATCCAAAATTGCTCGCGTAGCAGCAGTTGATAACGAAAAATTAAAGTAACCGTGTTTATCCATCGGCGCTACGGTTACCATCGCAACATCCACAGACAAATCATGGCGATAATAACGTGGTTGATTGCGGAAAATCATAGGTATGAAATTACAGAGATTACGATCATGCAATTGGCGGTCATAACCACTAAAATGCCAGCTTGAAAAACTAAAAACATCTCGCTCCGGATCTACGTTTACTACTTCACGCGGTCTTAGTGACAAAGTACTGCGAATTTTTATATCCTTTAGTTCTTCTTTGCGTTTAGCCAATGCTTTATCCAGCAGCACCGGCTGGCCTAAGCCAAAACCATAATCTACCCAATCTCCTGACTTTACAACTGTTACTGCTTCTTCCGGGCTACATAATTTAGCCTTATACTCATTCATAAAACTCATAATTCATCCCCTCTCTATTTTATAAATATAAATTGATTATTGTTCTCCAAAAAACAGATGGCATCCTGCAGTGACTATCATAATCTCTTTAGGTAAAATTATTTTTTTCATTTTTATGGATATCAGTGATATTAACCCAAGCCATGAAACATTGGCAGATTCATCCTGACAATAGTTATTATGTACACACTTAACTTGACATAGCCGTGATAACAAACGAAATCAAAGGGGCTTCACGGCAGGCAAAACATTATTATCTGATGCTATCCAACAATAATAAAAAAAGCAACCTAATGATTAAGGTTGCCCCAGATATAATGCCATCGAACGACTGAAAAGACTTGGCAGAAACCAAGTCTTTTTGTATGTATATATAATCTTATGCAAATACACGCTACATTACGTACATGTTTAAAAATAAACATACACATAGATATTCTATATATCTAGATTTCTAACTTTATTAGCATTTTCCTCAATGAAAAGTCGTCTAGGCTCCACTTTGTCGCCCATTAATACGGTGAAGATTTCATCAGCAGCAATAGCATCCTCAAGCTCGACTCTGAGAATGGTCCTAGTTTCAGGATTCATGGTTGTATCCCATAGCTGTTCAGGATTCATCTCTCCCAAGCCTTTGTATCGTTGGACAGTAATATTGTCACGGCCAATCTTCTCTAACAGACTTTCCATTTCGGCGTCACTATAGAGATACCAGCTTTCTTTACCTTTTTTTACAAGATACAATGGTGGCTGAGCAATATATACATGACCGCCTAAAATCAACGGTTGCATATGACGATAAAAGAAGGTTAATAACAAAGTACGGATATGGGAACCATCTACATCAGCATCAGTCATAATGATAATTTTTCCATAGCGGCGTTTTTCAATATCAAAATCTTCACCAATACCACTGCCAAAGGCAGTGATCATCGCGCGAATTTCGGCATTATTAAGGATTTTGTCCATACGGGCTTTCTCGACATTCAAAATTTTGCCGCGTAAAGGCAGAATCGCTTGGAACCGACGGTCACGTCCTTGTTTTGCCGAACCACCGGCACTATCACCTTCGACAATATAAATTTCGGCCTGATCTGGATCTTTGATCGAGCAGTCAGCCAATTTACCTGGTAGTGAACTAGATTCCAGCGCATTTTTACGTCTTGTCAGTTCACGGGCTTTGCGAGCAGCTTCACGGGCGCGAGAAGCCATAAGCGATTTTTCGATAATTTTCTTCGTAATACTAGGGTTTTCCTCAAAAAATTCGGCAAGCCCCTCTGACATAATATTATCGATAATGCCACGAACCTCACTATTGCCAAGTTTTGTTTTGGTTTGGCCTTCAAACTGCGGTTCTTGAATTTTGACACTAATGACAGCCGTCAAACCTTCACGAACATCTTCACCACTTAGATTCTCATCATTGTCTTTAAGAATATTAAGTTTACGGCCAAAATCATTAATTGCCCGGGTTAAGGCTATTTTGAAACCGCTTAAATGGGTACCACCCTCTTGGGTATTAATATTATTGACAAACGAATGGATATTTTCTGTATAACCATCATTGTATTGAAGAGCAATCTCTGCGTAGGTGGTATCCTTAGAACCACTAATATAAATAGGAGTAGAATGAACAACATCTTTATTTTTATTAAGATGCTCCACAAAGGAAACAATACCACCCTCATAATGAAACTCTTTTCTTTCCCCGGTGCGTTCATCTTCCAGAATGATGGTTAGAGTTTTGTTAAGAAAGGCAAGTTCTCGTAAACGGGTTTTTAAAGTATCAAAACTATACTCGAGGTCTTCAAATATCTCTTTATCAGGTTTAAACGAGACCTTAGTGCCTGTCTCTGACGTTTCGCCGATGACCTCAAGACTTTTGACGGTATGGCCGCGCTCAAAACGGATAGAATGAATCTTACCGTCTCTTTTAACTTCTACTTCCATCCATTCTGACAGCGCGTTTACTACAGATACCCCTACCCCATGAAGACCACAGATACTTTATACCCTTCTCCGCCAAATTTCCCACCGGCGTGAAGAACTGTGAGCACAACTTCAACGGCCGGTTTCCCTGTTTCGTGCATATCTACCGGGATGCCGCGGCCGTTGTCAATAACTGTTATACTGTTATCCTGATGGATTTTAACTTCAATTCGGTTGCAATAACCAGCTAGTGCTTCATCAATACTATTATCAACAACCTCATACACCAAATGGTGCAAGCCCTTGGCCGAGGTACTGCCAATATACATACCAGGACGTTTACGAACAGCTTCTAAGCCTTCAAGAACTTGAATTTGTTGTGCGCCATAATTGCCATTTACTGTTGTATCATTCATGTCTATCGAATCACCCATATGCCAAACCCCCGTTATCTTCTACAACAAATTACCACTGTCGACACCACAAGCAGCATGACTTCAAATAGCATAAAATCATAGAGTAATTACCTACTCTTCTTCGATTGGTATATAGCCTGCTCGCTTTTTAAGTGTTTGCGAGGAAATTGCTGATAAATACACATTTTGGTCAGTTATAATAAGACTTTTGACGTTATTATCAGAAATATCTATAACTTTATTTGCCGATTTACTGTTAGTTATATATTGATTGGTAACCGCTGATCCGGTTATTTTATAGTCTAAAATAGCAATTACGGTACGTAAGGGAATAACAGTATCAGCGCCTAGATGCAGAAACATGGCTTTTCCTCCTGACTTTTTCCGCAAGTCGCACTTTTATCTTACCAATTATGGTATCAATCATTGTATCATTTATCCTGCCTGGCTTAACTCCGGTCATTAACATGACCAAAGTACCCTCTTTTAGCTTGTCCAAGCCTGGTTCAAATAAAGCATGAATAAGCTTATGAACTAAGCGCTTTTTTGCAGTATGAAACTGACGTGGGCTGCACGGAACAAACTGGCAAACTTCTTGATAAGTAAGCCAGGGAGCTTCCGTTAGCAGTTTGGTAATAGCCATATTTGTCTCCTGCTTGCACTCGATACTGCATACAGTGCAATAACTTTGCCCTGGTGGTACTAATACATTACAACGTTTACAAGATTTCCAGCCTGCTTGTTGTTTGGCTTTATCTAGTGCAGTTTGTTTTATTAAAACATAATAACATTTTTTTCTTAAACTGTCATCTCGTATTGGTTCGGTAGCTTGCCATATGGCAGCTAATTCTTCGGAACTTAATTTAGCTGGCTGTAATACATCATGAGCTTCCCCATCTTCTTGATTATTCTGGTACATTTTTAAATTTCCTGCTTGAAACTTGATATCAACTATTAGTTTTTCATTTAAGTATGTATTAATTTTATCAATAAGCATAGGCTTTAACATCAAAAGATGGTGGCTCCATACCGGGTTATTTACAGCTAATAATAAAACACCTCGCTGGACAGAAATTGGCCAGGAGTGACTGGCAATTTCGTCTCCAGCAATTTCCTGCCAATGAACAATAACTGATTGAGCATTAAATTGTTTTGTCAAGCCAATCGATCGTAACGTATTTGGCAATACCTCTTTTACCCGAAACATCGTAATCACTCCGTTACAGTACCGCCCAGTATCCGATAAAATTTTCCCAGTTTTGTTTGACAAAAATATTGTTCGTCAGCAGCGGTAATAAAAGTCTGAATACGTTCCCTAATAAATAAAAGTAGTTCAGAACGGCGGTCAGCGTCAAGTTCACTCATCACATCGTCTAGTAGTAATATGGGATACTCGCCAGTTTCTGATTTGATAAATTCCAATTCAGCCAGCTTCAAAGCCAATACACCTGTTCGCTGTTGTCCCTGCGAACCAAAATTACGTAAGTTTTTGCCATTAACCCAAAATATAAGATCATCCCGATGAGGACCAATTCCTGTACTACCGCTTACAATATCCTGAGCTCGGTTACGGTTAAGCTGTTCATGATACCAGTCACTTAAATCTTCGATTTTATCTTGCTGTAATCCATGCAAGTAGTAAGAAACAGTTAAATTTTCACGACTACTGGTTATTTTGCGGTGATGCAAATTAGCTAGCATGGTTAGTTTTTTTACTGCTTCCAGCCGTTTTTTGGTAATCGCAGCTGCAGTACTAGCTAATTGATCATCCCAGGGAGAAAGTAATTCTTCACTTGCCTTTTTTTCCCTTATTTTTTTTAAAAGATTATTACGCTGGCTAAGCATGCGGTTATAGTTTAATAGCTGCCGATAATATGGAGGATTAGCCTGGGAAATTTCATTATCCAAAAAGCGCCGACGTAAAGCCGGCGCTCCTTTAATTAATAACAGATCTTCTGGTGAAAATAATATGGCATTTAGTGACCCTATAATCTCTCTAGCCGGCAAGGGATGACCATTATATAGTATCTCCTTATTTTTGTTGGCTATAAATTTGATTTTTATAGAGTTTTGCACTTCTTGGCGAAAAAAAACAACCTCTACACTGGCAGCAGATTGATTCCAGCGAATAAGTTCCTGATCTGTATTCGTACGATGTGAGCGTCCCATGGCTGCCAAGTATAAGGCCTCTAACAAGTTGGTTTTTCCTTGAGCATTAGGGCCAATAAACACATTGATATTGGCGGTAAAGTCAATATTGATATCTATATAATTACGAAAATTTCGTAAAATAAGACGGTTTACTCTCATTGCTCACCTGTAACAATTCTCCACTTACCCATTCCTGTTATCTCAACAATGTCTCCAGGACGGATTTTTTTTCGACGTTCAGTAATAATATGACCATTAAGTTTTATCAGTTGGTCTTGAATAAGAGGTTTTATTTGAGCTCCATTCTCAATAATTCCTGCCCATTTTAAAAGTTGGTCAATATTTATTTCTGAAGTATATATTTCAATTTCTTCCATCAATAATCCTCCTAATAGAGGCTTTTTTATTACCTTTTTTTGTAAAAATTCTAATTTTATAGAGTACGAACCGGAGTAATAATATACGTATAGGTTTCGTCATTGACTGGCCTAATGCTAGCTGGACTAAGTGGTGTATTTAGTGAAAATAACAGTTCAGAGCTTCCAATATTTTTTAGAATATCGGTTACGTATTTGGCATTAAAAGCAATAGTAATATCAGTTCCTTCTGTGGAAACAGGAATTGTTTCACAGGCTTTACCAATATCAGGATTATTGGAAGTAATAATCACTTCATTAGGATTAAACTCAAATTTTATGACATTATATTCTCCATCTTTTGCCATTAATGATACACGTTCTACGGCATCAATGAATAAGCCGGTATTAATTGTCGCCGTTGTACCAAATTCCATTGGTATAACTCTATTGTAATCAGGATACTGCCCTTCTATGAGTCTAGACTCTAAATAAACATTTTCAAAACGAAAAGCCACTCTTGTTTTTTCCCAGCAAATATTAACATCTATAGGCAGTTCTGAATTTAATAAACGGGCTAGTTCATTAAGAACTTTAGAAGGAATAATGATTTTGAGGTTGCTATTGCTTGTAGTATTTTCCGTCAGGCTCTTTTTTAATGCTAGTCTGTGAGTATTGGTAGCCACCATTCGTACGTCATTGTCTGTTAGTTCAAGTAATGCCCCTGTAAATATAGGCCTACTTTCTTCCGTTGAACAAGCAAATACCGTCTTTTTGATAAGATCACGCAACACATTATCTTTAATTGTTATGTGACTTGTACCGTTTTGTTTATCAAACAACGACTTTAATACCGGAAATTCGTCAGCAGGTAGGCTCAATAAATTAAATTGGGAGGTACCTGCTATGATTTTTATTGTTCGATCTTCAAGTGAGGATGCAATTTCGACAGTTTCTCCAGGGAGTCTTTTTACTAATTCTTGCAAATACCTTCCAGAAAGAACAATTTTACCAGGAATATCTACATTTGCATCAATGGTGCAAGAAATTCCTATTTCGTAGTCAGTGGCTTGCAGTTGTAGTTTATTATGTTCTGCGGACAAGTAAATGCCAGAGAGAATAGGCATAGTGGATTTAGTGGCGACTGCTTTTTGGACGGTTTGTACTGCATAATTCAGCTTGTCTTTGGAACAAGTAATTTTCATTATAGAGCCCCCTTGATAAAAAAAAAAATGAGATAAAATTTAAAAAAGACTGTAATACTATTATTGTTTAATGCATATATTAATAAATAGCCGTAATAGTAGTAGGCGCTGTTGATATGTTAATAAATATGTCGAATCCTTGAAGTATAGGAAGTTATGATGTTAATAATATGTCGATAAGGTATATGACAGTTATCAACATATTAACAGAAAAATAACGGGATAAAGTTATGCACATGTTGTGTACATCTTAGTTAAGTAGTTATTAACAGGGTTATGCACTAGGATTCAATACGTTTAATCAATTCTTTAATGGTGTTGTTTAGTTTGGCATCCATCTGTTTTTCGCGATTGATTTTATCATGTGCATGAATAACTGTAGTATGGTCACGTCCACCAAAGATTTCGCCGATTTTGGGCAATGAAGTTTCGGTAAGTTCCCGGCACAAATACATAGCAATTTGTCTAGGATAAGTTACATTACGAGTGCGTTTTTTGGCTATAAGATCTTCTAGCTTAATTTTAAAATAGCTGGCCACCACATCTTGAATAAGTTCTACGGTGATTTGTTTTGGCCGACCATTGGGGAAAATATCCTTTAAAGCTTCTGTGGCTAAATCAATATCAATAGGTTGGTTATTAAGTGAAGCATAAGCAACCACCCGGATGAGGGCACCCTCAAGTTCACGTATATTATTTTCAATTCGGCTAGCAATATACACAATGACTTCATTGGGTACATTGAGGCTTTCCATCATAGCCTTTTTACGGAGGACGGCAATTCGCGTTTCCAGATCAGGAGGCTGAATATCAGTAATTAAGCCCCATTCAAAGCGGGAACGGAGTCGATCCTCAAGGGTTTGAATTTCTCGGGGCGGACGGTCACTGGAGATAATAATTTGTTTATTGGCCTCATGTAGAGTATTAAAGGTATGGAAAAATTCTTCTTGGGTATGTTCTTTTTTGGATAAGAATTGAATGTCGTCTACAAGCAGAACATCGATATTGCGGTAACGCTGCCGAAAACTTTCGGGATTACCGCTGATAATTGAGTTGATAAGTTCATTAGTAAATTTTTCGCTAGAAATATAGACAACTTTCATATTAGGATTGTTTTCTTTAATACGGTGACCAATGGCATGCATTAAATGGGTTTTTCCCAGGCCTACACCGCCATAGATAAAAAATGGATTATACACTTGAGCTGGAGCTTCTGAGACAGCCAGCGAAGCAGCATGGGCTAACCGGTTAGAGTTGCCGATAACAAAGGTGGAGAATACATATTTAGGATTCAAATTACATTCTTCTGTTGCCGGCATACTGGTGCTTTGTTGCTGGTCAGAAGATTTAATTTTTATAGCAGCCGGTGGGGACTTGGGTTCAGATACCACTGGTGAAGGTGAAATTGCAGCAGCTTCAGGAATATCATCTATATCATCAAGATATTTTAAATAGTCTGCATTATTGGTTATATCTACATCTTTTACAGACGGGGCTGGTGGTTCAGTAGTAATAGGGTGATTCGATTGAGCTTGCTGATTAACAGCAGTTGCTTCTTCTATCTCAGCATCCAAGCTTGTGGGCTCTTCAACTCCGTCCATATCTATATCCATATTAATAAATACAATTTCAAAATCTTTGTTGGAGGCAGCTTTTAAAGCAGCTTTAATAACGGGGACATAGCGACTTTCAAGCCATTCTTTGACAAATTGTTTAGGAGTGCCGATTTCGATAACGTTGTCTTTAATGGATAATGGCATTGTTGATTTGATCCATGTTTCAAAAAGCGGCTTGATAAACGCTTTTTTCATATGTACCAGAGCCTGTTGCCATATGCTTGCCATATAAGCGGTATCAGCGCTCATTGTAATCAATCAGTCCTTTCATTGTATTGTGTTTATATGGATGTTTCGCATCATACATTTTTCCACATAATAAAATTAAAATTAACATAAGTTATCCACAAAGATATTAACAACTGTGAATAACTTTTTTATTAAGAGTATTTATGGCGAAAAAAAATACAACGGCGGTACATAATAATTCCGCAAGCTTGTATTATCAGGGTATTGAAGATTGTGGATAACTCTGTGAATAAGTCCAGTTTTTTGTGGATAAATTGTTAATTGTGGATAGTAAAAGGCATGTACACATGAACTGTTGATAACTGTGCATAACTATATTAACAAATCATGTGCTAGTTATCAACAAGATATTTTCGTTTGTGACTAAAAAAGGGATAATTTATCCACAGATATCTGAATTTGTCGCCAGCAATTATCTTGACATAGAGCCTTTTGCTAGTCTATAATCTAAGCTAGTGAAATTTTGTAGATTTCAGTGATTTCCCCTTTTTATAAGGAGGTGTTTAAAGTGAAACGTACTTATCAACCTAATACGCTATGGAGAAAAAGAACTCATGGTTTCCGTGAACGTATGTCAACAGCCGGCGGTCGGACTGTATTGAAAAGAAGACGTGCCAAAGGCAGAAAAAGACTGTCCGCATAGAGCATAGAGTAGGCCGCTTTGGTGGCCTATTTTTTCCATTAGTTATTTATTATAGCGGTTATTGCTTAAACAGTTGTTAAAAATAATATTATAGAAACCGGATGGTTATATATGGTCAAGAGGTTTGCTTTGCCTAAATGGAGCAGGCTTTGTCAAAATAAGAATTTTCAAGCAGTATATAAAGCAGGTAAGTCATATGCTAATAAACAATTGGTATTATATGTGTTACCTAATGAGTCTGCTAAACGTCGAATCGGTTTTGCTGCTGGCAAACGGTTAGGATCGGCCGTTGTGCGTAATCGCGTAAAGCGTTTATTAAGAGAAGCGTATCGATTGCATCAGGATAAAATTATTTTAGGTGTAGATATAGTACTTGTTGGCCGTAAACCATTGGTTGGCGCCAGTTTACATCAAGTAACCAAGTCATTCTTAGAACTTAGTGCCAAAGCTAACATCTTGGTAGATCCAACATGAAAAGAGTAGTAACAATATTTGCTATTTATCTTATCAAGTTTTATCGGGGCTTTATATCACCATTAAAACCGCCTAGCTGCCGGTTTGTGCCCACTTGTTCCGAGTATGCATTGCTGGCTATCGAAAAGTATGGGGTTGCCCGCGGCTCAGTGATGGCTGTACGGCGTATTTTGCGCTGTCATCCGTTTCATCCCGGCGGATATGACCCTGTTTAACATACATATCCTATTGTTTGCAGGAGGGAAACTTTTTTGGATTTTTTAAGCAACATTATGCAAGGTGCATTGACTTTCTTTTATAATTTAACAAGTAGCATGGGGTATGCTAACTATGGTATTGCGATTATTCTATTAACCATCGCGATTAAAGTAGTATTGTATCCGCTAACTGTAAAACAAGTAAAGTCAATGAAAGCCATGCAGGAAATTCAGCCTAAATTAAAGGCAATACAGGAAAAGTATAAGGGTATCCGGAAAAGCTTAATAAGGAGCTGGCTAATTTATA
>NZ_JBYKYF010000438.1:0-1931 GCF_057736855.1 Sporomusa sp. | reverse complement strand
GATTTGGGCAATGATAGCCGAACCGAGGAATGAACCGGCTAGCACAAGCATGGCCACTATGGCTATTCTCCAGCTCATCTTGGCAAACTCGTCGAGTTCTTTACCAATGGAGATTCCTGCATAAGCCAGGATCGGCGTGCAAAGCGCAAGGAAATTGACATTGTTCACTTGACTGAGAACCCATGCAGACCCTGGCGTCCAAGGAGTAGTTAAGATGATAGCGACCAAAGAGATATAGACGATGGGAGGCAGGTTAGCGGGAATAATCTTGCTTAGTCCCCATCCCACGAAAGATATGATTCCCAAGATCAACATCCCGGGAAGCGCCTTAATTGGATCGATCTTTACCGCGATCCAATTGCCGAACAAGGTTATACCGCAGACCACTGCCAGAATGAACAAGATGTCCCTTGCACGAATCAAGTTCATCTCTCCCCCTTTTTGCTGGAGATCTAAACTTCATTCTTCACCTGATGCCGCCGGTAGCTCCTAGTAGTTCGCTATTCAACATCAAAAATCCTGCAATTCAGAATGAAATCCACAAATACATAGAACAAATCCAGCTTTCACCTAACCCTCTTACCGTCGATGAATACCGCTTCTACCCTGGACTGAACCATCAAAGGATCCCCAGAGAAGATTGAGAAGTCGGCGTCTTTCCCGGGCTCAATGCTTCCCAACCTCGAGGCCAGTCCCATAATAGTAGCAGGATTAATAGTCAGCATCCTTATGGCCCGTTCGGGGGAAAGGCCGTACTTCACGCATATGGCAGCCTGTAACCGTAAATCCCTTATGCTGAGAACCGGGTGGTCCGTCTGGAACGACACCAACACGCCCGCATCATCCATGATCTTCGCCGCATCGGGACGGGAGTTCGGAAACATAGGTATCCACCTATCTCCGACGAAAGGCCCGTAATTCACGGGAACCTTTCTCCTGGAAAGTTCGGATGCCACCAGATACGCTTCATCGCCGTGGTCCACCGTAAAGTCAAAACCGAATTCATCCTGCAGTCTGAAAAGCGGGTACAGGTCGGCAGGGGTCATTGAGTGGATCCGCGCCGGAATTTCCTTGTTCAGGATCTTGGCAAGGATCTCAAAGGTAAAACGTTTGGCAGGATCTTTTTCCGGTTCCTGCTCTCCGCTCTCGAGTTTTTTCAGGTATTCCTGTGTGAGTACAAGATATTGTCTTAAGATAGCAGCAACACCCATCCTGGTGGATGGATACGGTACGTCTTTACTAGGCCTGGGGCCTCTCCTGCCCCCTGCAGTCCAGGCCATCTTCATCCCTGCAGGATCCCTCAGCACCCGCGAAGAAATGCTTTCTCCTGCGGCCTTTACTGCAATGTCCGTGCCGCATATCACATTTGCGCTACCCGGGTGGATAATCATTGCAGTTACTCCGCCATCCAGTGCGTCCTGGAACCCTTTGTCGTGAAAGTCGATACCGTCAATGGCCCTTACGTGTCCGGTAACTGCATTGGTAGTCTCGTTCACGTCTGAATATTCCCAATCGAAGCCCTCAGGTACTATACCTACGTGGCAATGGCAATCGATAAACCCTGGAACGACCCATTTCCCCCGAGCATCTACCACCTGGGTTCCTGGAGGAAACGGCACGTCTTGCCCAACCTCGATGAACTTGCCGTTCTCTATGAGGACAGTACCCTCATCTATAGTACCGCGGGTCACCGTCAGTATTTTTCCACCCTTTACGGCTAGCATCAACAGACCCTCCTTCCTTCCCATGACTCAGTGCCTCCGGCAGCAGCGCTCATGCAGCCAAGTTTACCTGCTACAACCCGCCCGTCCGAGACTACCGCTTCAATTCTGGACGTTATCTCCAGTGGGTCCCCCTGGAAGACCACAAAGTCCGCATCCTTGCCGGGTTCAAGCGAACCCACCCTATCCGAAACTCCCAGGATTTCTGCG
>NZ_JBYKYF010000065.1:0-12551 GCF_057736855.1 Sporomusa sp. | reverse complement strand
CAACACCAACTTTATAAGGGCCAGGCAGATCGGCTACTGTTTTAGTTTCAATAAGTTCATGCAATTTATAAATTTTATCATAGGCTCTCATAGTTTCCCCCTAATTTGTACAACGTTTGCTTTAGTGCTCTTTCTATTGTGGTTCCTTGCCCTAGTAGCAAATACCTGTTGCCAAAATCATAAAATTATGACAGGTTATTTTAATTTTTTGCTCAATCCAGAAACCGGTTGCTTTACCCGCCCCTTGACTTTGCCCAGTTGCAAAGCAGATAGGCCAGTAGTAGAACCATGACTCCCCCAGCAACAACCATGATCAACCGATCTCCCCAGCCAGCAATCTCATTCCAGTTATTCCCCAATGAGATACCGGCATAGATGAGTACACTACACCAGATAACGGAACTAATGGTATTGCCAATAATATATTGTTGAATATTCATATGCAAAAAGCCGGCAGGAATAGTAACGGCACCGCGGATAACTGGCAGTAATCGACCAAACACAATGGCAAACACTCCATACTTTTCAAGCCAGGTACTCACAGCCGCCAGCTTAGCCGGCGTTGGCAGGAGAAAGGAAAAATAGCGAGTAACTAGCGTTGTTCTGCTAAACATACCAATACTATAACCGAATATTGCTCCCAACAAATCACCTAAAGATGCAGCGATGCCGGCAGTCATCGGTTCTACCTGCCCGATATAAATTAAATAACCGGTAAAACCCAATGTCAGCTCACCAGGAAATGGTACTCCTATCCCGGTGAGCAGCATGGCAGTAAAAATAGCGGCATACATATTGTGACCTAAGTTATTCAGCAGCCCAAACCAGGTTTGCTCCATTGGCGTTTAGCTCCCCACTTAGATTATCTCCTATAAATGCTATGCTGGTTTTTATGCACAAATCTTATTATTTCCGGTAAAATTATAATATAACAGCACATAAATAAGGAGGTGCCACTGTGACATCCAGCACGGTTTTATGGGAAGTGGATAATGCGATTGCGACCATTACGTTAAATCGCCCGGAAACATTAAATTCCTTGAATGATGTTATGACAGAAGAATTGTTGGCTGCATTACGTACAGCCAGCAGCACCAGCACTGTAAGAACCATTGTTCTTACTGGCAGAGGCAAAGCGTTTTGTGCTGGCGGCGATCTCGGGTATTTATCAACTCTTGCACCACAAACAGCCAGAAAATTTATCAGCAGTGTCGGCCAATTGACGTACGAAATAATGAATATGGAAATCCCGGTCATTGCCATGGTGAACGGCGTAGCTGCCGGTGCCGGCTTCAACCTGGCGCTGGCCTGCGACATCATCTTTTGCAGTAGTACAGCACGGTTTGCCCAAAGTTTTGCCAAAGTTGGCCTTGTACCTGATTGCGGCGGTATGTATCTCCTGCCACGGATCGTTGGTCTGCATAAGGCGAAAGAACTGATGTTTACTGGTGATATCATTGATGCTCATACGGCCTTACGACTCGGCCTCGTCAATGAGGTTATCGAAGAGGACAAACTCAACCAAGCTGTCTATCAGTTTGCCGACCGCATGGCAAATTCTCCTCCTATTGCGTTAGGTTTAACCAAACGAATTCTGAACCGCAGCAGCAACCTTGATCTGGCAACAGTCCTTGAATTCGAGGCTGACCTGCAGGTGTTGTGTATGCAAACTGCCGATCATAAGGAGGGCGTGGCCGCCTTCAGGGAAAAACGTACACCGGTCTTTAAAGGAGTCTAATAATCCTTTGTATCGAAAGGAAGTAATGTATGATTACCATTGGCATTTTGATTTTTCCTCAAGTGGAAGAACTTGACTTTGTCGCCCCGTTTGAAGTACTAAGTTATAGCAACAAAATTAAACCCGGTAGCACCCAAGTTCTGCTGATCGCTGAAAACGCCCAACCTGTCGAAGCTTTTAACGGCATGAAGGTCATTCCTCATACAACCTTAGCTAACTGTCCACCTCTAAATATTCTCGTAGTTCCCGGCGGTAAAGGCCGCCTAGCCGCCATGAAAAATCCAACGATTATAGAATTTATCCAAAAGCGGTCTGGCAGTGCCCGATTCGTTACCTCAGTATGCACCGGGGCTCTGATCCTGGCTGCAGCAGGCTTGCTTACCAATAAACAAGCTACCACTTACCACACTGCGTTTGAGGAATTAAAATCCTATTCAGTTGATGTCCTTACGCAAAAGGTGGTTCATGACGGGCAGATTATTACCGCAGCCGGCGTTAGTTCTGGTCTTGAATTAGGGCTGTATCTATTAAAACTGTTGTTTGGTTCAAGGTTAGCCCAAGAGGTAGCCAATGAGATTGAATATTCAATCAATGTAGATCATATTTAACTTTTTATGGCAGGATTGCTAGCGTTATATTTGGGTACCAACCTCCTCATACTAAAAATATGAAGGAGGTTTTGTCATGAAAAACACTTATAACAAGTTACTGTGTTGTCTTACCATGGTATTATGCCTCTCACTAACCACATTGACAACTGGCTGTACCAACAACCTTACACCAGTAGACCCCCAGGCTCCAACCCCTGCCCCGTCCCAGCCTCAGTCCCCCACTTCACCGCCGAAACCAGTCACACCTCCCGCTAACCAGGCTCCTGTTACCGATGTTATCGTAACATACAACTACGGCGATACAGGCAAAGTAACGCTTTCCGCCAATAACTTGGTATTACAAGTTGGACAAAAATTAATTCTTTCGCCTGCTCCTGGCCTCTTCAAAAGCACCCGATTTACTTCCTCTGGCGAATATTTTTGGGGTGACATTATGCGGCAGGAACCCAATACCAGCCAAAATGGGCAAGCCATATTTACTGCCATCAAGGCAGGTAAGGGCAAACTCCAGGTTATCCCCAACAATACTGAGGTTGAACGAGCAGTTGACCTCTGGGTTACAGTACAATAGCATCAGGGTATAGAAAAAATAGGGAGAAGTGTTGATGCAACACTTTCTCCCTATTTTTTCTATACCTTTACCGCCAACCAGTTAGCGGATCATGGTCAGCACCTCTTCCAGCGGTTTGCGCGGTGTAAGCGAAGGGTTGGTATTTGCCGGTACCCCCAGTGGTGTCATAGCTGCCAGATAGTATCCGGTCTTATCAAAACCGATGTACTCAGAAATCTCTTTGGCTGCATACGTCGGTCCGGTCATCCAGCAAGTACCATATCCCAGGCTGGCTGCGGCCAGCAGGAGATTTTCCATAGCAGCAGCAATGTTTTGAATACCAGGATTAGCTTTGCCGTATTGGATGGCTTCATCGTGCGGCATAAGACCATCGGCTAATAGCATATCGGCTATGGTCTCATACGGACCGGCATATAGAAGCACCAGTACCGGCGCACCTTTGAAAACCGTATGATAACCCACTGATCCTGCAAAGGCTTTTCGCTTGGCTTCATCTTTAAGATAAGTACTTAGCTCAGCATTCTTTTTCTCGACAATGCGGGCTATTTCTGTCAGTTTATCTTTAGCGGTAATAACAACAAAATGCCAGTTCTGTTGGTTTTTCCCGGATGGCGCCTGAATCGCCGCCTTGATCAATTCTTTGATCGTCGCTTCCGGGATTTGCTCGTCAGTAAATTGACGTACACTACGCCGCTTGTAAATAAACTCCAGATTCATGCTGTTTAACCTCCTATACTATTTTTTCGCCATGATATCGCTCACCACCAGCGTCTGGCAGTATTTTATAACGCTCTGTCCAGAGTGTTTTATATTTTACCGCCTGCGCGTGAATGTGATCCCATTCTTCTGGCACAGACTTTATCACTTTTCCTGGAACGCCCACAACCAATGAATGTGGCGGAATAATCTGCCTTTCCTTAACCACCGCGCCAGCAGCAATAATACTGCCTTTACCTACCACGGCACCATTTAATACCACAGCTCCCATACCAATTAAGCAATGATCTTCAATCGTACAGCCATGGACAATGACATTGTGGCCGATAGTAACATAGTCTCCAATAATTGTCGGGTAGTCATCAGCCACATGGACAACACTGTTATCCTGTACATTAGTATATCGCCCAATCTCTATACGGTTAACATCCCCTCTGACAACTACATTATACCAAAGACTGCTAAACTCCTTTATAGTCACTGCACCGATTACTTTAGCACCATCGGCAATATACGTTTTTTCATCAAGATTGGGTTTCATTCCTTCAAACTCTGTAATCATCTAATTCTCCTTTCAGTTGTTCAACTGCTGCGAAACCTAGCAAAGACATGTTTAGTTAGTACCATAACCCTATTAACTTCCAATAAACCACACCTAGTGTCAGGTATAAGGCTGCATGCAAAAGGGTAATTAGCGTGCCAACACCCCACCACGTCTTTTTATCATTATACCCTTTTCCCATTAACAGCGAGCCTAGGGCATTGCCATAATGGGTCAGTGCGCAAGAAATAATCATTAAATAGACCAGAATAAAAAAGGCAGGATATTTGGGTACATCGGTTGCCGCAACAAACGAAAACATCAGCGGCGAAAACGCCACAACATAACCGGTATAAGATACGAAAAGATAGTGCGGCACGATTGCCAGCACCGCCACCAGGAGCAGCATACCGTATTCACCCAGTCCGGTAGTCGGCAAAAGCAGTTTAATAACCCCGGCAAACCAACTGAAAAAACCCAATTGGGTCAGGGCTGCTGAAAAACCTAATATAGCGCCAAACCAAATCAGCAATGACCACATCTCTTTGCCATCAGCCAGGTCGTTCCAATCAAGCACACCAGTCACTAACATCAGCGATATCCCAATAAACGCTACCAGCGTATTATCAATTTTGGTTATTGTGCTTGTTGACCACAAAAGAAGAATGGTTAAAAATATCCCGGCCGCAATCCATTCCTTGCTACTGACGCTGCCCATGTCGGCTAGTTCCTGTCCGGCCCGGGCCCTGACCTCAGCCATGGAAGCCGTATCTGGCGGACATAACTTATAAATAATATACGGTGTCAGCAAAAAACCGATAAACCCGGGTAGTGCTGCCACCGTCCATAATGGCCAGTTAATGCTTATGCCTAATACATCTTGTGCCAGCTTAACATTAATCAGATTAGGGCCCATACCGGTCATAAACAAGCTGCCGGTAATCATGCTGGCAATATACGCCAAAAGCGTAAAATAAGCTCCTGTTTTTCGCTTGCTTTCCGGATTATTTGAACTGCTGGCATCGATAACCCCTTCAGCTAACGGATACACCAGGCCGCCTGTCCGCGCAGGCGAAGCCGGCGTACTGGTAGCCAACAGCAGGTCAATAAAACTTAGAATATAACCAATACGCAGCGTTGTTTTGCCAAAGCGGCTAATTAACATCAGGCCCAACCGCCGGGTGAGCCCGGATTTTTTTAACCCAATGCCAATCATCATAGCGACCAAGGTCAGCCACAACATGGTGTCGGTATATCCGGACAGTATCTCGCGAATCGGCAGAACAAACATACTAGCCAAAGTAGTAATAATGATCAGCAGTGTCGGTTCAGGATAAGGCTGCAATATCAGGCCCAATATTAACGCAACAAACACACCAAACAAATGCCATGCAGTTACGCTTAAGCCAACAGGGGCCGGAGAAGCAAAAAATACACCGGCAACACTTAATAGTACAGCAATTTTGGCAAAGCGTACATTCACCCGCTCATCTCCCTTGTCTCAACTCAGTGATTACTACCTATTTTTCTCCACATGTCGACAAAATCCTTTCCTCGTATAAATTATACGGCAAATTCTGCCAACTCACTGATAAGCTCCACAGCTTGTTTTGTGTTTCCACAACCTATTATTCCCCATCCATCATCATAAAAAAATCACCAGTTCTCTCAACCAGTGATTTTCAACCATGTATTCACAAATAGCCAACCACTACATTTGTCTAGATCCTGGCAAGGTAAAGCCCCGCCCCATAACCTCAGCGGCATCCTGGACAATCATAAAGGCATGAGGGTCAGCGTCATGCACAAGCTGTTTAATTTTAGCAATTTGTGTAAGACTGACAACAACAAACAATACCTGTTTATCTTGGCGGGTGAACGCGCCTTGACCGTTCAAAATGGTAACACCGCGTCCGACCTCATTTAAAATCGCTTCCACAATTTTGTCAGAATTGTAAGAAACGATAAATACCGTTTTCTTGCGATTGAATCCCTCAACGACTTTATCTGTAAGAGTACCGGCAATAAACATGGAAATCAGCGTCAACATAGCAAGTTGTAGGCCGAATAACATCGCAGCTACCGCCATAATTATACTGTTAATCGCAAACCCTACTGCACCAAAATTGAGAGAATAGTATTTCTTTACAATCGCAGCTACAATATCTAAACCACCACCACTGCCATTCACACGAAAAATGAGGCCACTGCCAATTCCGGAAACAACACCGCCAGTAATGGCAGAAATGATCGGGTCTTGAATTAAATTAAGTTCTGAAACAAACTTTGTTGCATCAACCGCCACCGAAAAGAGAATTGTACCGTAAATAGTAGTAATAGTATAATCCTTGCCTAGTATACGATAGGCTGCATACAATAGCGGTATATTCATCACCATGATTTGTACACCGATCGGCAACTTAAAAAGAAAATAAAAAATAATAGCAATTCCAGAAATGCCACCACTCAGCAAATGATGTGGTACCAAAAAAGCATTTATGGAAAAACCGCCGATCAAGCAACCGATGGCCACACATAGGTATTGACTAATTTTATTACGCATATTACCTCCATTTGCCATTATCGTATTTTACAGCAAAGTTTGTTACAGATTTTATTTATATAGTGTATATAAAATTTTACCATACCATTGGAAAATCGTGAATATACATATAACATAAATATTTTATAACTTCTAGCCGCAAATCGTCTCTTACTAAGGAAAAAAGCGAGATTACCTCGCAACCGCTCGCAAAGGCGTTAGAATTCACATTTCTAATGCCATTTCTCAAGGTATAAACGAAGTAATCACGCTTACTTTCATCTTTAATTCAGTCCCAATTCTTTGCGTTTTTTCTCAATGTGGTCGACATAAATCTGTACGGTTTTATCAGCACTGGTCTCAACAGTAAGTTTACCTAAGCCCAAGGTTTCTGTAGTTTCGGTAAGCACTTTAACTACCACATCACTGCCAGTAACCGATGGCACCGGAGCAACATGCACCAGCCAGCCAAGGGCAATCGCGGTACACGCATCAGCAACCGCTTTTTGCTCAAGGTATTCTGGTGCCCCGATAACCAGCGGCAGCTTATTCGTATCAATACCTAAGGCATCGGCCAGTTCTTTGGCCGTTTGCGTCATTTTACCAATATCTGTACACGCGCCATAAGAGAGTACCGGCGGTATGCCGAGAGCTTTGCAGATTTCTTTAAGACCCGGACCACATTCTTCAGCAGCCGCAGGATTGGTCAGCCCGGTGTATTCCATAACAGAAGATGTACAGCCGCCTGAGAGTATAAGAATATCTTTTTCAATTAACCCTTTGGCAATACGGAAGATGTTGCTGCCACCCTGGCCATAGCGAGCGGTAGTACAACCGACAATGGTGGCAATACCGCGGATTTTTCCGGCAGCAATGGCGTCAATCAGTGGTTTCCATGAACCGCCTAAAGCCTCTTTCACCGACTCAGTACTAAAACCAATCATGCAGCCTTCAGATACATGAGGCGGAATATAGACTTCACGATTTTCAGCCTTGCGTTTCGCAAAGGCTTCAATCGCCATATCGAGAATTTTTTCGGCCTGCTCTTTCATTTGTTCTGGCTTAAATTCAACAACATCAGTACCTGGCATGCGAATCACTTCGTGAGTGCTGACCATTTTTGTGCCAAACCGTTTGGCATACAGCGGCAGAGTAGGAACCGTACAGTTGTAATCAAACATAAAGAGGTCAACTGCCCCGGTGGCAAACAGATATTCCTCGGAGAGCCACTCACCTTCCTGACCAGCATAAGCGCTCATTTCGCCAGTGTCTTTATAATTTAGCAGCTGCTGGCCTTCACAGACATGCCCCAATACCTGTATACCGCTGGCTCCAGCCTTTCTGGCCTTTTCCTGCCACTCTGGAGTAGAAGCCAGTTCAACAACAATATGGGCGGTAAGCGGCATATGACCATTGGTAATAATATTGACCATATCTTTTTTTAGCAGCCCCATATTTTGTTTGGCAGTACGAATTTTCTGAGTTCCTATGAGAATTTCCTGAAGAATATCAAGCGCGAATAAGCCCTGATATTCATTAATGATTCCCAGTCGTACAGAGGTCAGCAAGAAATCAACCGGATCAGCGTTCAGGTTGGTCATACACTTTGTTTGGGCAAAACTCACCTCACTGAAGCCGCCGCCGGGAAAAATATTGAGTTTGCGCCACAGTTCCTGGCGTTTAGGCGGAGCAAAAGCCTTAACCATGGCCGCTTCTTCCCAATAGGGTTTGCCCATATCCGCAAGCACCCAATTAGCAAAGTTAATTGCCACTTTATTAATATCTTCATGGCTGTTAAGGCCAGCCATTTCAGCATATTTTAGGAGTTTTTCTTTATCACGGATTTTTAAGCCACTTTCCGGTTTTTCCGCAGCGGCTTTTAACGTACGAGCCGCCTGCTGGGCGTGAAACATGTTGGCTGCTGTACCAATTGTGACATGACGGTAGACAAAGTTTCTGGATACCATAACATGGGCATCAACACCACAGACTCCCCGCGGCGCTTTCGGACTAATACGGCATGGTCCGTTAGCACAAAGCTGACACGACAAACCGGCCGAGCAGAAATTGCAACGAATTTTTTCTTGCTGCTCAAAGCGGTCAAAGACATTGGTCAGCCCTTGTTCATGCACATGCTGGTACATCTCCCGCATGGCGGGGTCGAGAATAACGTTTAAGGGATAGCCATCTTTGCTCTGATCGTGTACTTTAATATGTTCCCGCTGCCATGTATGTACTTCCGGCATGGAGGCAGGAGCCTTTTCGATATCATAATATTTTTTGGCATTCTTGTGAATATCAGAATGCTCATCCGGATTATTGGTGCCGCTAGCGTCACCTTTGTTTAATATTGATTCAACATCACCGCGGCTGGTAGTGTCCGCACTTTTTATTAAAGTATCGTTAGCCATTAGACAACCTCCCTAAATATTTGAAATTAGTTTGTGCCCCACAGAGGTTTTATATCCAAAAAAATGCATAGTTCCCTGGTGAGTCAAGTGGCATGCATTTCACTGGTTCTCTTGCTTATTGCTGTCGTTGTCCCTTCTTGCCGGCCTGGGCATAATCACCCGCACTGCCCGTTCATAGAAGAAATAATCCCAAGCCCAGTTTATAAGTACCGTTATCCGGTTTCTAAAGCCAATAAGCCGGATAATATGAACAATTAACCATAATACCCAGGCTATGAAACCTTGAAACTGCCACTTACCCATATCAGCAACCGCGGCATTGCGACCAATGGTTGCCATTATTCCCGGATTGTTGTAAACGAACTCTTCTGGCTCCTGCCCCTGGATAAGCCGACGAATATTAGCCGCAGCCGTCTGAGCCTGCTGGGTAGCCACAGGTGCTACCATTGGCAGTGGTTGCCCGTCTGCTTCCAAATATGCGGCATCACCAATTACAAAAACTTCCGGATACTCAGGAAGTTGCAGGGTTGGTTTTACCACCAGCCTGCCGAGGCTGGCCTGTTTAACCCCAAGCTTGTCAGCCAAGCCAGCAGCACGAATTCCGGCAGCCCAAATCAGGGTACGGGCGGGAATAATTTCCCCGTCTTTTAAGATAACACGTTCTCCATTGAAATCAGTCACCGGATTGCCGAAACGGACCTCTACCCGTTTTTGGGCCAGCATTTGGGCTGTAGCCTTGCTTAGGTTATCCGGCATACCGGCAAGCAGGCGTTGGGAAGCCTCCATGAGTATAATCCGTGCTTCTTCATAGTTAATGTTGGGATAATCCTTAGGCATAACAAGATAAACCAGTTCAGCCAATGCCCCGGCACATTCCACTCCGGTCGGCCCGCCGCCGACAACAATGAATGTAAGCATCGTACGGCGCACTTGTTCATCTGGTTCTAGAGCAGCCATTTCAAACAATCGCAGAATATGATTGCGAATAGCCAGTACATCATCAACGGTTTTTAAGCCAAAACCATTTTTCTCTATGGATTTTATGCCAAAAAAGTTAGTGACGCCGCCGATAGCCACAATGAGATAATCATAATCAATCGTACCGCTATCGGTTTTCAGCCGACGTGAGGCTAAATCAGCCTCGATTACTTCCGCCATGTTAAAAGTAATATTTTTTTGACCACGCACTATGCCCCGTACCGGATACACAATATCAGGCGGAGCCAAAGCTGCTGTAGCTACCTGATACAACAGCGGCTGAAACAAGTGGTAGTTATTTTGATCTATCAAGGTCACCGTGACTGGTACCTTGGCCAGTGCCCGCGCCGCCCACAAACCGCCAAAACCTGCACCAATGATGACAACCTTGGGAAATCGCTCTGTCATTTTCTCACCTCGTACTCTATAGCATGCTCAACATCGTATCAATCTACCAATAATTTCATAAGGATAGCTGCAATAAATCTTGCCCCGCTCATAGCAATCTGCTATAGTAAGACTTAGCTCTTATTGCTTTTTCCCGCAAAGAACATTCCGTAAACTGCTAAAACCGCGTCTTCGGTAGAAGACGCTAGCTACTTTATATTGGGAGGATTGTACATTATGAAATTGCTGAAAGAAGTTGCTGACTGGGCCTATAGCCTAGCTGTAGCACTTGCGCTGGCGATTGTTATTAATGCCTTTGTGTTCCAGCCAACCAGGGTAGTCGGCAGCTCTATGGAACCCAATTTGCATAATAATGACTATGTTTTCGTGTCTAAGTTGAGCCACACGTTCGCCTCAGTCCCGGAGTATGGTGATATCGTTATTATTGACAGTCGGATATTCCGGAATCGCAGCATAAAAGACGATATTACTGATCCGGTGTTCACCTATCTCAGCGTGCTCAAACTTACTGAAATTGACAACCATATCTGGATCAAGCGGGTTATCGGCAAACCTGGCGATACCATCGAGATTAAAGATGGTAAGGTATATCGTAATGGCGTACTACTTGATGAGCCCTATATTAAAGAAGCGATGAAACCTGCCCCGCCAAAAAAAATTACCATTCCTGAAAATCAAGTGTATGTATTAGGCGATAACCGCAATAACTCCAGCGACAGCCGTTATATCGGCCCTGTTCCTATCAGCCATGTGCTAGGAAAAGTAGTCATGGTCTTATAAAAAATCCGGTTGGGTTTGACCCAACCGGATTTTTCCTAATTTTAACATTTATTATTAAGCCTTTGCATCCGCATCATAATTAACCGAATGATACTCGATCAAGCACAAAACCAGTTATGACTCTAATCTCTTACCCTAACCATCGTCCATACGCCAATACCAAGCAGCAGCACAGTATATAGGGACAAAACACCAACTGACAGCCACGGCGTCGCCATCCCCGCACTAATCGCCCTAAGTGCATAGGTAGCATGAGTTAACGGCAACAGCTCCACCAACCAGCGGATAACCAACGGCAGCCGGTCAGGCGTAAAAAACGTGGCACATAAAAACGACATGGGTAAAAGTACATAGGTATTAAAACTCGCCATATCCTCGTGGGAATTGATTACCATCGCAGCCACCAGTCCCATAGCGGCAAACAGCAGACAAGTCAGTAACAATGTCAGTAAAAAGCTGACGCTGATGGTCAGTTTCGCCCCAAACAGGAGGGCTAGAACAAAAATCACGGTACAGGAAATCAGCCCTCGTAGCGCTCCAGCCAATACTTTACCAGCTACAAAAGATGCCGGACTGATAGGGGCAATAAGATATTCTTCCAATGTCTTATGGTACAAGCGGCTCATGTTAAGCGGTGAACCTACTGCACTAAAACTGATATTCATAGCATTCAGCGCCATAATCCCCGGCAGAATAAAATCAAGATAACTGCTGCCATTTACCGACACATTGCGCCCCAACCCCCAGCCAAAGGCTACCAAATATAATATTGGACTTATCATCCGCGATAGGACAAATTTGACCAGACGTCGATTTAAAACCACCCAATCCCGCCAAAACACGGTATAGATATCTTCCAAACGCAAAATGATTCAAACCCTTTCCTATAAGTTTGTTGACTGCGACCAAGTAAAATGATCAGATTACGTTGTCTGGGAAATTTTAGTGATATATGCCTATAATTCTCCCAGTAAAAATAAATATCCTGTATAAATAAGGCAGGCAACGCCAAAATTAATACAGACGCTGATTATCTAAGGAGGAGATATGGATGACAGTTCGCAATGCAATGACCGCCGATTTTCTACGTTCGGCGTATGGCGGCGAAAGCATGGCTCACATGCGCTACCTAATTTGGGGTGACGTTGCCGCCAAAGAGGGGTTGCCTAACATTGAAAAGTTATTTAAGGGTATTGCCTATGCCGAGTGGGCTCACGCCAAAAATCATTTTACTTGGTCGCAGTCAACAAACTT
>NZ_JBYKYF010000064.1:6988-12574 GCF_057736855.1 Sporomusa sp. | reverse complement strand
CGCAAAGGCACTTATGCCTCAGTTAAAGCCAGGCAATTTACTGAGTCCGTAATCCGGGAAATGAGCCGGATTGCCGCTGCTCATAATGCCATTAATTTGGCGCAGGGATTTCCCGACTTTCCGGCACCAGAAGCTATTAAGCAGGCTGCGGTTAAGGCTATTATGGAAGACCATAACCAATATGCTATAACCTGGGGTACCAAAGGTTTACGTGACGCTATCGCCGCCAAGGTCAAGCGGGATTATGGTGTCAGTATTGATCCGGAACGTCAACTGACAGTATGTTGTGGTGCCACCGAAGGTATGATTGCCACTCTTTTAGCTACAGTGAATCCTGGTGATGAAGTTATTATTTTTGAACCGTTTTATGAAAACTATGGAGCTGATGTAATTTTATGCGGTGCTGTCCCTAAATATGTCAGCTTAACTCCTCCAGAGTTTAATTTTAGCCGGGATGAGCTAATTGCCGCTTTTTCCGATAAAACCAAAGCCATTATTATCAATACCCCTAACAATCCTACCGGCAAAGTATTTAATCGCGAAGAACTGGATTTGATTGCCGAACTGTGTATCAGATATGACGTACTTGCCATTATTGATGAGATTTATGAACATATTTTATATGATAATACCAAACATATTCCGCTGTGGACTCTGCCGGGGATGGCTGACCGGACGATTGCCGTAAATAGCGTTTCAAAAACTTTTAGTGTTACAGGCTGGCGAATTGGCTATGTTCAGGCTTCACCGGAAATTACTGCGTCTGTGCGTAAGGTGCATGATTTTCTTACCGTAGGTGCTGCCGCTCCATTACAGGAGGCTGCTGCTGAAGCATTTACCTTTGGGCCAGAGTATTATGAGGAATTATCCGGTTTTTATAGTGAGCGCCGCGATTACTTGCTGGGAGTATTGGAGAAGGTTGGTTTTATTTGCGTAAAACCGCAGGGTGCCTATTATATTATGGCAGATATTTCTCCGTTTGGCTGGGATGATGATGTTGCTTTTGCTAAATATCTTGCCAGTGAAATTGGAGTGGCAGTTGTTCCGGGTTCGAGTTTCTTCCGGCCAGAAAGCACAGCCGGTAAAAGAATGGTCCGGTTTTGTTTCTGCAAAAAATTTGAGACATTAAATGCAGCCGCTGAGCGGCTGCAACAGCTAAAAGTAAAAGAAATAAAATCATAGAGGAGCGGTAGAAATGAGAAAGTATCTGAAACAAATTGCTATTGCTGCTATGGTGAGCTTGTCCGTGTTCGGTTTGGTTGGTTGCGGTAAACAGGCGACTGCTCCGGCAAGTGATGATAAACCGCTAAAAGTGGGCGTGACCGCCGGGCCACATGCAGAAGTTATGGATGTTGTCAAAAAAGTAGCCGAAAAGGAAGGTTTAAAAATCCAAGTTATTGAGTTTAATGATTATGTTCAACCTAATGTAGCCTTACATCAAGGTGATATTGATGCTAATAGCTTCCAGCATCAGCCTTATTTGGACAATATGGTACAAGATCGCAAATATGATATTGTTTCTGTCGCCAAAACAGTTATTTTCCCTATGGGTGTCTACTCCAAAAAGATCAAATCTTTAAGCGAACTTAAGCCAGGTGCAACTATTGCGATTCCTAATGATCCTACTAATGGCGGACGGGCTTTGTTGCTATTAGAACAACAGGGACTTATCAAACTTAAACCCGATGCTGGGCTAAAGGCCGCTGTTACGGATATTGCTGAAAATCCCAAGAACTTTAAGATCAAAGAATTGGATGCTGCCCAAGTGCCGCGGTCTCTGGAAGATGTTGATTTAGCCGCTATTAATACTAATTATGCGATGACTGCCGGCTTAGTTCCCCATAAGGATGCCCTGGCGATTGAAGACGGCAGCTCGCCTTATGCTAATGTTATTGCGGTTAAATCCAAGGATAAGGACAACCCGGCAATTGCCAAACTTATAAAGGCATATCAGTCAGATGAAGTGAAAAAATTCGTTGATGAACATTTTAAAGGCTCAGTCATGGCCGCTTGGTAATAGTATTAAACAATGAGGACCTCTTTCATGGGGTTCTCATTTTTTAGCCTCAATAGCCTAATTATTGTAATAGCAAGCAGGTTTCTCTTGCTGTATTGCGCAGAAGCAAGTTTTACAGCTATTTTTTCCTGTTTTTTATATGCGCACCATATTGAGTATGTCCGAAGCAGTAACCTTGTTAGTTTTTTAATATGGGCATCCGTAGGTGAGAGTAAATGTTTGATTTTTCCTAGAGCAGGATTTTAGTTTTTAGGGGGCGAAACTCCTTTCAAGGCTATTGTTAATTTCGTATTTTTTGTTGATTACTTTTTAGATAATGCTTGGCGCATAAACACTGTATGTGCTAGGAATTTGGATAGCTTAACTGTTTATTAAAGGAGAAGCCATGAGAATTTTACATACAGCCGATTGGCATTTTGGCAAGACCATTGAAGGACGGGACAGGTTGCCGGAACAGGTGGCTTTTGTTGAGGAATTATGCGGTATTTGTGTGGACGAGCGTATTGACCTTTTGCTGGTAGCGGGGGATGTATTCCAAAATCCTAATCCTAGTGCAGCAGCCGAGGAATTATTTTATTATGCGATTGATAAGCTGGCCGACCATGGGAAGCGTGGTGTGGTGATTATCGCTGGGAATCATGACAATCCAGACAGGTTGTGTGCCGCAGCGCCGTTGGCTGGACGATTAGGTATTACATTGGCTGGGTTGCCGAAAGAGGAGCTTGGGCCAACCTCTCCTGGTGCCGGGCGAGTGCACCGGGTTGATGGTGGACAGGCCTGGCTGGAACTGGCTGTGCCGGGAGTCGAACATACTGCTGTAATCGCAACATTGCCTTACCCATCAGAAGGACGGCTTAAGGAGCTATTGGCGCAGTCGCTGGAGGATAAGGACTTGCGCCTGGGCTATAATGACCGCCTGGCTGAATTGTTTAAAGCCGTTAGTGCTAAATATCGGTCTGATACTGTTAATTTGGCTGTTAGTCATCTATATGTGCGCGGCGGTATTGAGTCAGATTCTGAACAGCAGATTCAAGTTGGTGGCGTATATGCTGTTGATCCACTTATTTTTCCGGCTAATGCTCAGTATATTGCTTTGGGCCATCTGCATCGACCGCAATATGTGGGTGGTACTCCAGCCCCTTGCCGTTATGCTGGTTCGCCGCTGGCGTACAGTTTTTCCGAGACTGGTTATGCGAAATCGGTGACGATTATTGAGGCTTTGCCAGGGCAGCCAGCCAACATTCGTGAGCTGCATCTTTCTTCAGGGCGCCCGCTGGTCCGGTGGCGGGCCAGTGGCGGTTTGGCTGAGGTACGGGAATGGGTTGCCGCTGGGCGGGATAGTGATGCCTGGATTGAAGTGGAATTAGAAGTTACTAAGGCGTTGGCTTTAGATGAAATTCAGGAACTTAGAGCCATGCATCCAGGGTTTGTTACCATCCGGCCAGTATTTGGTTTACAGGAGGACAAAATATGCCAGGAACCAGCTAGACTGAACAGTATGCCGCTAAGCGAGCTATTTATCCGCTTTTACGAACAACAAAACGGTGGTCTTAAACCTGATGATAAACTTGTGGAAATGTTTTTGGAGTTAAGTCAGAGCGTTTTGGCAGAAGATGATGATGATGACAGTGGCTATGATGGCGGGGAGGCAGCAGGATGAAACCACTAACACTTAAAATTGCCGGATTGCATAGTTTTCGGGAAGAACAGGAGATACCTTTTGATAAGCTAAGTGAGTTAGGCGTATTTGGCATTTTTGGTCCAACCGGCAGCGGCAAATCGTCCATTCTTGATGCCATGACACTTGCTTTGTATGGTACTGTGGTCAGAGCCGGGAGGCGTACACAGGGAATTTTAAATCATGCAGAAAAGTATGTTAAGGTATCATTGACATTTTCTTTAGGGCAGGGAACCGGACTTCAGATTTACCGGGTAGAACGGCGGTATGTCCGAAGAGATCAGTTAGCTGTCAGTAATACTTATAGCCGTCTTGTGGCTGTAACCGGTTCCCAGGAAGAAGTGCTTGCTGATAAAGATCGTGAAGTTACCGAACGGGTCACGCAGCTTCTGGGGTTGCGGGAAGAGGACTTTACTAGAGCGGTTGTATTACCGCAGGGTAAGTTTGCCGAATTTCTCAATTTAGGCGGCAAAGAGCGGCGTGAGATGTTACAGCGATTGTTTTCTTTGGAGCAATATGGCAATGTGCTAATTAAAAGGGTAAATGATAGGTTTACTGCTGTCGAAACACGCTATATTGAAGTGGAAAGTGAGCAAAAAGGATTAGGCGATGCTTCGGCAGCGGCATTGGCTCAGGCGCAGGTGGTGTTAACATTAGCCAGGCAAGCCGAGGCAGAGGCAGTAAGGCAGCACCAGACGGCACAAAAGCAATATAATGAGGCCCAAGAGGTTTATGCACTGCAACAGGAGCTAAATCAAAAACAGGCTGAACTGGCAGCGCACCGTGAGCGGGAAAGTGAAATCAAAGCTATAAGAGCGGCTCTCGAATTAGCGGAAAAAGCTGGGCGAGCCGCGCTTATCTGGGAAGAGCTAAAAGCCAGTGAGGCTAATGAACAGTCTGCAGCCAAAAACAAACAGCAGGCATTTGAGCAAGTTACCCGCCTGAAGGCAGACACTAAGCGCTTACAAGACGTTTATATAGCAGCCCGGGAGACCCGGCTTGAGCAAGAACCTAAACTGATTGAGCGGCGGGCGAAACTAGAGGCTGCTCTTAGTCTGGAGATAGAAGTGGCTAGTTTAACGCAAGCGGCTCTTGTTTTGGAGCAGCAGCAGCTTGCACAGCAGGCAGCCTGCCAGGCGGCTGCTCAGAAAGCAACGCAGCAGGCTAAGCGTAGTGAAATATTGGCTGCAAGTATCAAACAGTTAGAACAACAGTGCCTGGTTGCTACGATTAGTGCTGATCTGCGGTTGCAGGCACAGGCCTGCCAGGCGGCTGCATATACACTGCAACAACAGTTGGCGGCAGCGGATAAGATTAAGCAAGCGGGGATTTTGCGGAAACAGCAATATGAAAAGGCCCAAGCGGCGGCGAAAGCAGCGGAAGAACAGTTGCAGCAAGCAGAGCGAAGACTACAAGAGTTAGAAGTTGCTGAAGCCAAAGCGACCGAGGAGCAGCTAATGGCAGCAGCAGCCCAGCTTGACCTGTTGGTAGCCAGCGAAAAACAGGCAGCAGCAGTCCGGTTGGCCAGTGAGCTGATGCCAGGCAGCCCCTGTCCGGTATGTGGTTCAACAATCCATCCGCAGTTGGCCAATATGACGACAAGCCTTGCTGCTGCTACCAGCAAGGTTAACTTTGAACAAGAAATAGCAACTGTCAGGCAGCGTATTGCCAAGCTGAATCAGTGTTTGGCACAAGCCAGTAAAGCCGTGGCAGAAGAGCGGCAGAAGTTAAATGTAATTCGGACAACAGCAGCTACGCTTAGACAACAAGCAGTGAGTGCGTGGGCTGAATTAGAAAAGACAAGGGAAGAATATCGGGAGGCTCAGGAAGTTGTTGCTGTCTCCCAGCAACAACTGATCAAGGCACTGCAGGCGGCAGGTAGGAAAATAGC
>NZ_JBYKYF010000064.1:0-6978 GCF_057736855.1 Sporomusa sp. | reverse complement strand
GCTAATGCGACAATTAACACAGCAATGATTCAGGTAGCTGAATTAACCGAATATATTGCCAGCCAGGATCGGACAGCCGAAACCTTAGCCAAGCAGCTAATTAGCTACAGGCAAGATTATGAAGCTTGCCAGGCGGAGATTACCCGTTTACAGCGGATCATTCAAACCGGGGAAGCAGAATTGGCCGCTCTGACGGCAAGGCTGACTAGTCTTAAAGAAAATTTGGCTGGAAAAAAACAAGAATTGTTTGCTATTACTGGGGGAATACCAGTTAATGAGCTGTTTTCCCAAGCTAAACAGCAATTAGAGAGCATTCGTCGGGAAGAACGAATGGCGGAGGAAAATTACAACAAGGCTGCGGCTGCTTTGGCCGAAGCGGAACAGGAATGTATCCGGGCTGATGCCGGTTGGCAGGAAGCGGCTCGACAGCGGGATATGCAAAAAGTACGGCTGGAAGCTAAGCTGGCCGAAGAGGGATTTGCAGATATTTCGGCGATGGTTGTAGCCCTTTTACCGGAGGTCCGTCAGGAAGAGTATCGGCAATTGCTTACAGCCTATGCTGAGACCGGACAATGGCTGACAGCCCAAAGTGAACAGTTAATCAAAAGGCTTAACGGACGGCAGATTACTGCACGTGAATGGGAGCAGATACAGCAGCAGGCAAGTGCTGCCGAAGCAGCCAAAAATACGGCTATTGAACAGCGGGTAGAAGCCGAAAAGGAATATCGCGACCTGGAGGCAAAACACAAGCGGTGGTCAGAACTAGAGGCAGTAAGGGTTGAACTGAAAGCCAATAAAGATTGTTTACAGATACTCAAGAACTTATTGCGGGGAAATGTATTTATTGAATTTTTAGCCCAGGAACAGATGGAACTGGTGGCCCGGCAGGCTTCAGACCGTCTTAAACAGATTACCCAACAACGGTATGCGCTAGAAATAAGTTCTGATGGTGGATTTCTTATTCGAGACGATGCCAACGGTGGTGTTAAACGTCCGGTTAGCACCCTATCAGGTGGTGAAACTTTTCAGGCATCACTGGCATTGGCTCTGGCATTGTCGGCTCAGATTCAGCTTAAGGGTAAATATCCGTTGGAGTTTTTCTTTTTAGATGAAGGGTTTGGCTCGCTTGACCCATATGCGCTGGAGGTTGCCATGGCGACGCTGGAAAAACTGCATCAAGAACGCTTGACTATCGGTATCATCAGCCATGTGAGCGAGCTTAGACAACGTATGCCGCGCCGTTTGCTGGTTGAACCGGCAGAACCGGCAGGACGCGGCAGCCGGGTTCGCTTAGAGGAGGCATAACTGCTAACCATTAAAAGTAGTAAAGTAAGGTAGTCAGTGGATAAATTAGAGAGCGAATGGAGGTTAGTTGTGCGTAGTAATTGTTTTTTTATCTTGCTATTCCTAGGATTTTTCCTGATAACAGCTAGTTGCAGCGCAGCTCCGGATTTATCCAGGCCCGAACAGCCAGCAGCTGGTAAAGTGAAGTTAGGTATTGATAATATTGATAGTTATCTTACCGTTTTCCAGGGAAAACGGGTGGGGCTTATCACGAACCAGACAGGTATGACCAGTGATTTTAAGAGCAGTATTGATGTACTCCATGCTAAGACTAATCTGGTAGCCTTATTTTCACCTGAACACGGGATTCGTGGGCATGTATCTGCTGGGGATGCTGTCGGCAGCTATATTGATGAAGTCACTGGGGTGCCGGTTTACAGCTTGTATGGTCAAACCAAAAAACCTACAGCCGCTATGCTCGAAAATATCGATGTATTGGCGTTTGATATTCAAGACATTGGCGCTAGGTTTTATACCTACATATTCACTATGGCGTATGCTATGCAAAGTGCCAAAGAACAGGGCAAAACCTTTGTCGTGTTTGATCGTCCCAATCCGGTGGGCGGTGAAGTGGTAGAAGGCAATATTATTCATCCTGGATATGAATCATTTATCGGCTTATATCCCATTCCGGCCCGTTATGGTCTGACAATTGGCGAACTGGCCCGTCTGATGAATCGTGAGTACAACATTCACTGTGACTTGGTTGTAATTCCGATGACAGGCTGGAAGCGCAGTATGTATTTTAGTGATACCGGGCTGCCATGGGTTATGACCTCACCGAATATACCAACCCCTGATACGGCATTGGTATATAGTGGCACAGGAATTTTTGGCGGGACCAATATATCCGAAGGTATTGGTACTACCCGTCCATTTGAACTAGTCGGTGCGCCTTGGATAAATGCTGCTGCGTTGGCTGACCGTATGAATGCTGCCGGGCTGCCGGGGGTAGTTTTCCGACCCGTGTATTTTACTCCGCGACAGCCTGAGGCAAAATATTACGGCAAATTGTGTGGCGGGGTACAGCTTCATGTGACTGACAAGCAGATTTTCCGTCCAGTTAAAACCGGTCTTACGCTTTTGTATGTCATCAAGGAGATGAGCGGCGACAAGTTTTTCTTTAATTCATCGTCTACAGCGGCTACACCAACGATTGATATTTATACCGGGGACAGTCAGGTGCGGTTAGGAGCGCCGCTCACTGATGTACTGCATCAATGGAATCAGGCAGCGGCGCAGTTTAAGCACATGTCAAAAAAATATTACCTGTACTAATGTGTGAAATGCTTGTAGTCGTTAGCGCAGCTTAGGTTGTATTTTTTACTTGGTGGGAGAGGCCAAGACTGCAAGGATGCAAAAAGTATGGTATAATCTGGATATAAAATATCAATAGTCAGAAAGGGATAAGTAATGAAAATTAGACATCTGCGACACGCTACTTTTCACTTACATATTCAAGGTGTAGTCTTGTTGGTCGATCCTGTGTTAAGTCCGGCAGAACAGATGCCTCCAATAGACAATTCGCCAAATCAGCGCCGTAACCCGCTGGTGGAGTTACCTGTCAGCGTTGATGAAGTTATGGCAGCTGATGCCTGTCTGATCACGCACACCCATCGTGATCATTTTGATACTTGTGCTGGCGAACAATTACCAAAAGATTTACCGGTGTTTTGTCAGCCCGAAGATTTGGATAAACTAACTTTGCTGGGATTTACCGAAATACGGACAGTACACCCGGTCACCTGCTGGAAACATATCGAGATTATCCGAACCAGCGGCCAGCATGGAACTGGTGAAATTGCCAAAAAGATGGCACCTGTTTCTGGCTATGTGCTTACGTCTGCTACTGAACCGACGATTTATATTGCCGGTGATACCATATGGTGTCCGGAAGTGGCTGAGGCGATTGCTACTCATAAACCAGAGGTCATTATTTTATACGGCGGGGAAGCCAGATTTAATCAAGGAGATCCTATAACCATGGGGAAGCAAGATATATACCAGGTTTGTCAGCACGCACCAGATGCCAAAGTTGTAGTTTTGCATATGGAAGCCATTAACCATTGTCTCTTGACCAGGGAGGAACTTAAAAGTTTTATCCGGCAAGCGGGACTGGATAATAGGGTACAAATACCTGATGATGGTCAGTGGGTGGATTTTTAGACCGCCAGGAGAGGGTATATGAAAAAGTATGTGCTGATTTACAATCCTGTGGCAGGGGATGCTAGATTTAAAACCAAACTGGATGAGGTAGTTGAATATTTGCAAGCATCAGGCAGTATAGTATTGCCTTTTCGCACCAGGTATAAAGGAGATATCCGCCCGTTTATCCGCGAGATCAGGGAATTTGCGACCGACGGCTTTATTGTGGCTGGTGGTGATGGCACCATGCATGAGGTGATTAATGCGATGTTGGACGAGGACGTGGATGTGCCAATTGGCCTTATTCCCAGCGGAACATGCAATGATTTTGCTACCCATCTGAATTTTGGCAAAGACCTGCCAAGATGTCTGCGAGCGGTTACTGGCGGTCTGTGGCGGGCAGTGGATGTTGGCAGTGTTAATGGTGAGTATTTTCTTAATGTGGCCAGTGCCGGGCTACTAACTTCGGTTGCCCATAGTGTTGATGCTTCTCTTAAAAACACGCTTGGGCGGATGGCCTATTATCTGAAAGGGCTGGGGGAATTGCCCAGTTTTCGTTCACTGCATGTAAAAATAACGGCAGATGGCCAGGTTATTGAGGATGATATTTTATTGTTTCTGGTAATGAACAGCGGTATGGTGGGCAGTTTTCCTACACTGGCGCCGGAAGCGAAAATCAATGATGGGAAGCTAGACTTACTCATTGTTAATAAATGCAGTATTCCAGATTTGATGGGCTTGTTTATTAGTATTTTTTCTGGCAGGCACACGGCTAGCAGCCATATTCGTTATTTACAGGCGACAGATATTGTAATTCAATGTGATGAACCCGTAGAAAGTGACCTTGATGGTGAACGGGGGCCATCGTTGCCCCTGACGATATCCACAGTAACCAATAAATTAAAAGTATTTTGTCTCTAATAAAGGGGGGACTAGCATGTATTCGACGACTTTATGTTTGCCTGTTATCGGGAAACCTGCTGAGCGGGTACTGCTTGGTAGGAAAAAAACAGGTTTTGGCTGCGGCAAATACAATGGATTTGGTGGAAAAATAAAAGAAGGTGAGACACCGACAGCTGCTGCTGTTCGTGAGTTGGCTGAAGAATGTGGCCTTAGGGTAACCGAAAGTGATTTAGAGGATGTAGGTAAACTGGTATTTTCTTTTCCCAATAAACCTGAACTTGATCATGATGTGTATCTGTATCTTGTTCATTCATGGCAGGGAGAACCGGAAGAAACTGCGGAAATGAAACCCTGTTGGTTTAATGTGGCGGATATTCCGTATAAAGAAATGTGGGCCGATGACAGCTACTGGCTGCCAGCCGTGTTGAAAGGGAAAAAAGTTGTCGGCAATGTTGTTTTTTCCGAAGACTTCGAAGCCGTTGACTATATTTCTATTCGGACAGTATAGTTTAGTAAAAAAGCATTGACAGCAGCCTTACTTTTTTGCTATACTTTGCACAACATGAACAATATAATACATCATACGTCGATGACCAGGAAGAGTACACATAACCAGAGAGCTACAGCGAGCCAATGGTAGTGGGAGTTTGGCGCTGCTCAGTATGTCGAATGGGCCTGGGAGATACAGTCCGAGCCGGTTTACCGGGGTAGGCGCTGTCGGGTTTCTTCCGCCGTTACCAGGAAGCGGGTATCGGACATTTGTCCTGTACTTAGAATGAGCTGGGCCAGAGTATATCTGGTCAATTAGGGTGGCACCGCGGGTTGTAGTACCCCGTCCCTTGGAGCATGCAGGTATGTATGTTTTCAAGAGACGGGGTTTTGTGTTTAGTAAAGGTTTATCCATCATATTGAAATGCCGGTTATGCGGCATATAACGACAAGGAGGAGTTTACGTGGAACCCAAACAGCAACAACAAGAATTAGTGACAATCAAAACTGGGCAAGAGGGCCGTTTCCGCTGGGTGGCAGTCACGGCACTGCTCTTGGCAATAGGTGTTATTTTAAAAATAGTTACCCCAGCGGTTGCCGGGATTACTCCCAACTGGCTGATCGCGATGTATTGTATTGCTATCAATCTGACTCGGGTAAACATAAAACAGGCGGTGGGTATTGGTCTGGTAACAGGAGCCATTTCGATTCCTATTTCTAAGGCTGCCTTGCCTTATGCCAATTTTGTCAGTGAACCGGTAGGTGCTGCTCTCTGTGCATTACTAGTTCACACTTCCCTTAAGCTCAAACTTGGCGGCATAAACTTGCTGCCGGCAATAACCGCAGGTATCAGTACCATGGCCAGTGGTTTTACGTTTGTCACTATTTTAAAAGTAGTATTAGAATTACCTATGGCTGTATATCTTTACGCTATGCTGCCGGTAGTGCTGGCGGTTGCCGGTATTAATATGGTAATAACCCAGTTGCTGTATTTTCCGGCCAAAAGACTGTTTGGCGGCAAGGAGGAGTAATATATGACGGCTGTTGCCTTTGAGCATTTTACTTATGCATATCCTAAAGGAGACATAGTGCTCAATGATATTAATCTAAGCATTCCCAAAGGATCATTTAGTGTAATTACTGGACCCAGCGGTGCTGGTAAAACCACTCTGGCGCTGGCCATGGCTGGTGTAGTGCCCCACTATTTTGGTGGCCGACAAGGCGGCCTTGTACAGGTAAATGGTATTAATTCGTCTACCAGCAGTATGGGTGAATTGGCAGAACACGTAGGAACGGTGCTGGCAGATTATGAGAGTCAGCTTGTGGCATTGACGGTTGCAGAAGAGGTAGCGTTTGGCCTGGAGACCTCGGGCGATAATCGCAGTCAAATTGCCGAGCGGGTCAGTCAAGCACTGACAATGGTGGGCCTTGCTGGATTGGAAGATCGAGAAGTAGCTGGCTTATCTGGCGGGCAGAAACAACGTTTGGCGATCGCTTCTGTACTTGTTATGTCTCCCGATATTTTGGTACTTGACGAACCATCTTCAGCGTTGGATCCTGAAGGGGCTGCCGGTATTTATGAACTGTTGCATGAGCTTAATATGCAAGGCAAAACCATAATCGTTGTAGAACATCAGTTAGCCCGGGTTTTACCTTATGCTAGCCAGATTATAGTTTTA
Source organism: Sporomusa sp. (assembly GCF_057736855.1). Lineage (NCBI taxonomy): Bacteria > Bacillati > Bacillota > Negativicutes > Selenomonadales > Sporomusaceae > Sporomusa > Sporomusa sp. Next base: position 418 of record NZ_JBYKYF010000064.1, on the reverse strand, counting down.
CAGAATGGAAATTTGCAATTTGTCGGAGATGTTGATGCAACCTTGAGATTTATGTGGCAGCAGTCCGAACTCAAACAGGGAGTGCCGACATTATGGAGCATCAAACTGACAATCGAAGCGCAGACAGGAATCCAGCTTGGAACATGGAAAACGGAAAGTCAGGCAGCGAAAGAGTTAAATCGATTGATCTGTGCAAAGGGAGTGGCCAAAAGTGCCTGAATTTCTTTTAGATATGAATCATGTTAGTTTTAATTACGGCAAGTGCGGGCGAGCTCTTAACGGTGTAGATTTTTCGGTAAGGAGTGGTGAGTTCGTGGCACTGGCCGGACGCAATGGTAGTGGTAAAACTACTTTGACGCGGTTAGCTATGTCATTATTAAAACCAACCAGCGGCAGTATCTTTTTTCAAGGCCAGGAT
>NZ_JBYKYF010000437.1:0-1946 GCF_057736855.1 Sporomusa sp. | reverse complement strand
GTACTATGCTAATTATTTCACTGCTCTGCTTATTTATTCTTGCCGCGCTAATCATAATTATTGCCAAACAGTTCAGCAAGCCTATTTTGCTAATCCGGGACGAATGTCTGCTGCTGGCACAAGGCGACCTGCGAGAGCGGGAAGTAAATGTGAATACTGACGATGAAATCGGTCAACTGGCACAAGGGTTCCGGCAAATGAAAACGAATTTGCGTGAACTTATCGCAAAAGTACACTCCCAATCGGAACAGGTAGCAGCTTCCAGCGAAGAATTGACAGCCAGTGCCGATCAATCAGCACAAGCGGCCAACCAGATCGCGACTGCCATTACCGATATAGCGACAAGCGCTGCCGAACAGCTTGCAGCTGCCAATGACACCTCTGCTGTGGTTGAGCAGATATCTGCCAGCATCCAGCAGGTTGCAGCCACTACTCACGGAGTAGCTGCCCAATCTGCCCAGGCTGCCGCAAAAGCTAATGAGGGAAGCCAGTCTGTGAATAAGGCAATCAGCCAAATGACGCAAATCGAACAGACGGTGAATGCTTCTGCCAAGGTAGTTGCTAACTTGGGTGAACAGTCTAAGGAAATCGGCCAGATTGTTGATGCGATCTCAGGTATTGCCGGACAAACTAATTTGCTGGCGCTTAATGCCGCTATCGAGGCCGCTCGGGCAGGAGAACAGGGCCGCGGCTTTGCCGTCGTGGCCGAAGAAGTGCGCAAGCTTGCCGAGCAGTCACAAGAAGCAGCCAAGCAGATTGCTGAACTTATTAGCAGTATTCAGGGAGAGACCGATAAAGCTGTTCATGCTATGAATGAAGGCACCCGCGAAGTAAGGGTAGGAGCAGAAGTCGTTAATGCTGCCGGACAAGCCTTCCAAGAAATTGTAGAATTGGTAACACAAGTATCTGATCAAATAAAAGAAGTTTCTACGGCAATTGAACAAATGGCTAGCGGCAGCCAGCAGATTGTTACGGCAGTAAACCGTATCGATAACTTGAGTAAAAAGACGTCGACACAATCTGAAACCGTATCTGCAGCCACCGAAGAACAGTCAGCCTCGATGCAGGAAATTGCCTCTTCCAGTCAAAATCTCGCTGATTTGGCAATGGAACTTAGGGAAGCTATCAATAAGTTTCGGATTTAATTCGAGTGTTGTAATAAGAAACAGGATGTTCCGATTAAGGAACTTTTCTGTTTCTTATTTTTATTTTGCCTATATTTATTTACGTGTGGATTACATTCGTTAGTATACATTTGTCTGGCTTAATACGTTCAGCAGTTTTGTGCAAAAAATAGCTCAAATGTAAAATATCCACCAAATACCTCCGAATCTTACTGCAAAATATAGCTTACGTGCATACCTTACATACATTACAGGTATTTTATTATTTCTGTAATCCCATGTAAACTATAAATAGATGAGGTGAAAAAATGAAATACTTGCGATTACTTGCTCAAATCTTGATTTTATGCGGCATTAGTTTTCTTGGAACCATCATATCCCGAATTCTAAACATTGGTATTCCGGGTAGTGTTATTGGCATGGCACTACTTTTTCTGTTATTGCACTATAAGATAGTTCAAATGAAATGGCTGGAAACAGGCGCGAACTTTTTACTGGCAGAATTACTGCTATTTTTTATTCCATCGTCGGTTGGTATAATCGAATATAAAAATTCGTTTACAGGCCCCATTTTACTTAGTTTATTTGTTACCATCGTAGTCAGCATTGTCGCAGTTTTAGTTTTCGTAATTCTGGCTGCAGAGTTGATAAATTACCATCGAAGAAAGGGAGATCGAACTTGCTGATCTTTTTCGGCCTATGGCTAACCATAGGAGTATATATAGGATCTAAGCGGCTTTATCAACGGGTGAATCATTTACTGTTATCACCTCTGGTCGTGTGCCCGGTGACTATCATCGCTATTTTAAGTGCGTCTTCCAT
>NZ_JBYKYF010000063.1:563-12580 GCF_057736855.1 Sporomusa sp. | reverse complement strand
GAAGTAACTGGTTGCAGTTTTTCTATTTGGGGGCTGTCTTAACGCGACAGCCCCTTTTTAGATGTTTGCCCGGCATGGATAGTAACTACTAGCTGAACTGCAAGGGATACTTGTGCAACATTTGCTGTTAATGTCGATCAGATTTATTAGTAGATATTGCTGATCGACAAACTGATGGTAGCCAAATAATAATTTTGGCGAGATAGATACATTAGTTAGGTTCAAAAGAATTTGTAAAATAGCTGCAACAGCGTAATAGGGGACATGGTTATTGACACAAATGAAGAATGTCAACAACTCTGCCCCCTGTTACGCTATTTTACACTAAATTTGTTTTATTGTCACAAAATTACAATATGCGACATTTAGAATGGCTTAAAATGAGAAAGAAATGCAGAATTGCAGTCAATGCTCAGATGTGCAGGTTAGGAAGCTCAATTTCAGAATATCATAAAGAGAATAGAGAAAGGAATGTTCTTACAATGAAAAAACTACTTGTTGTTTTTTTATGTGCTACAACTATGACATTTGCAGCAATGCCTGCATTTGCTGCTGATACATTCAATGTGCACATTTCTCCAAATTCCACTACTACTGTGTTGCAGAAATCTCCTGTAGTGCAATACAATCTCAGCGTTGACGGCCAGAATATTGATCTAGGAACACTAAATATTGTTGAAGTAAATGACCAAACCATGGTCCCACTTAAAATCACAGCAGAAGCACTAGGATTTATTGTGACCTGGGATGAATTAAAGCAAGCTATCCACCTGGATAATGGCACCCTACAAACTAATTTAACTATTGGCGAAGACATCTATGTAATATCTAGCAGTAAGGCTATCGGAATGACAGCGCCACAAAGACTAGGAGTAGCTCCGATAATCATTAACCGATCTACTTATGTGCCTCTTGACTTATTTAAAGTGATATTAACCGATACCCATTGTGTTAGGATAGAAGATAGTGTTATAAGTATATCAACTGGTTCGACTAAACAGGATAAAGTTTCAGCTTCCATTACAGTACCTAATCCGTTGCTAACTTACCATACTTTGGATGAAGCACGAAAAGCAATAGGTTTTACGTTTGTAGTACCTGAAACTCTGCCAGATGGTTATCAACTGACCAACATTATGGTTATAAATAATAACCTGGCAGAAATCATCTACTTGAAGGGTGATCGTCGCATTATATATCGTACTGCCCAAGGAAATGCCGATATCAGTGGTGATTATAATGTGTATAATAAAATTAAAACTGTTACTGTTGAGAATACCAAAATTCTCGTAAAAGGTAAAAATGACGGAATCCATCTTGCTATATGGACAAAAGAGGGAGTAAGTTTTTCCTTATCCTTTGACGAAGCCGTCAAGGAGGACGTACTGGCAATGATCATGAAAAGTTTTAAAGAATAGTATAATGGTGAAGGAAAACGAAGTATCTTTCTAAAAAGCTTAGAATCTAAGCACCGTCGATCCAGATATCCTTAGGCCAACATATGGCTAAAATCAAATAGTTACAGGCGTTTGCCAGTTGAAGGATTGCAAAAGTCATAGCCGAATTGTTCTACCAATGATTGCAAAGCGAAAGCCGTTACCGTTGAGTAAGTTTCAAGGTAACGGCTTTTTTTTGATGCTTACCATGATCCAGCTTGTCGCGCTTGGGTCTCTATTAATACTAAAATGATTTGGTTATAACTAGACCTCGTTGATCTGAATTTATATATGGATTTACCTGAAGTTTTTTAGAATCGTGCAATTTTTTTATCGTTTTTGCGGTATAATGGCCAATTAAAGCACCGGTCACAACATCTGAACCCCAATGTTTATTGTCATTAAGGCGTCCAAATGCTGTTAATGTGGCTAGTCCATAAGCGAAATAAGGAATTGCCTTATCTTCTTTGCCATATTCATCAGAAATAGCTGTTGCCAATGCAAAGGCAGCGGCTGTATGCGTAGATGGAAATGAGTGGTTTTTACCGTTTGGCCGATTTCTGTTTGTAGCTGCGCTGATGACTTCGGTAGAGAGTACAGCAATTCCCATACTCTCAAGTCCTGTAGCAGCAAATGAACGTTGTTTTTCATTTCCCCAAAAATATGTGCTTGTTAAATAAGCAGCACCTGCCACGGGGAATGCATTACCAATGTTTGCTGCGCGATTGGTACGTTTACTGCGCTTTTCTTGTGACCAATGTTGAATATGGTCATCATTTTTATATGTAAGATAAGTAAGGCCACTTAGTAATAAAAAGTTATTCCAATTTTTGTTATCCCAGTGCTTGGGGCTTATGAAGACTTCTTTCGTATCTTTTACTAGTTGTTGGGAAGATAGACGGATACTACTGGATTGCTCATTAGTAATTGGAATGGTGGCGGGAGGTTCGTCTTGGTTAGATTTGGCTGCAGCATTCATTGAAACCAATCCTAGTAATACGCATACAACCAAGATAACAAGTTTTTTCATTTACCAAAAACTCCTTTATGAATTTTTATTACATCTATTCGACGGATATGAAATAAATCCTTGGAGTTATAGTTTAGATGTTCAGGGTATAAGGAAATCATTCAGAATGTTGATTTTAATTTCGCCAAGCTGTGGTTGTTATATTTTTTAAATTTATCTCAGAGCTGTGATTCCCGGGACATGAAGTATAAATTTTGCTCATAAAATGTACAAATGGTCATCTAGTTTGACTAAGTCATTTGTGGAGGGTTATAAAATGAAACAATTGATAGTCATTGGATTGATAGCTGCAGCCATTGCTACTTGCGGAAATATGGAAGATACGAACCAGGGTGAGTTAAAATCTGAAGTGTATATTGTGAAAAGCGGAGACACCTTAGATCAAATCGCATATGAGTTTATGAAAAAATCTACAGTCCGTCGAGATGTAAGGGAGTTTAGAGAAGGAATTATTGAGCTCAACTGGGATACCGTATTTTATAATCGGCAGCCTTATGGGATGATTCAACCAGGAGACAGACTGATAATAAATTACTATGTCGGTAAATAAAAAAGACCATGCAAATGGCCTAATAAGAGTCTACGACAATATTTTTTAGCATCTATATGTCTTCAATGGGCTTTGTCAGACTTGGTTAACGCTGACCAGTTCAGTACCAAGCTAAAGATATAGTGCGGATCATGTCATTATACCCGCGCTAGTAAAAGCATAGCATTTTCATAATGAGCTGCATATCCTATTATAAATCATGCCGACAAGAGGGCCAAGCAGTTTAATGCCGAACGCAATCAGCTGGATAATTTGTTTAGGGTTTACTGAAGCATTTAAAACGGTGACCGCCGAGTACACAATCGTGCGAACCAGGGGTGATTGGCTAACATTTTGTGTAAGGAGGATATCAATATGCAGCATTTCGCCATTATCGACGCTGGTAAAGGATTTCACATTGTACCGCTGACAGCTGCCGCTATGGCCTATGTCGTCCAATGTCGGGGTAAGTTGATATACTCTCGACATAGTCTTGCTAAATCAGCAGCTAAACGGATGGAAGAGACACTGGAACGGCGTAAAAAACGACCATTTTAGTAGCCGGAAAGTTCCGGCTGAAGTGATGCTAGACAAGCTTTGTTTAATCATTTGTCCATATCTTCTAAGAATTCTTCAAATGCTTCCCGATGTTTATGTTCATTGGTCATAGCCTCGGAGATAATGGATTTTTTGATTTGCTCGCGTGATAACGCATTGTCACCAGCACTCATAGCATACTCACTTGCAAACGAATCCATTTGCGATTTTTTGTGCATGTTATCACCTCCTTACAATTAGTTTTCCCGTGGAATAAGGTGATAATGTAGCATTGAAAGTTAAAAAATATAACGGCGATGGTCCGGGTAATACGGCCAGCCGTGAAAACCCAGCATCCATCGCCAATCCGAAGGGGTAATTTACAAAGTTCTAAGGGACTGGTGCCTGTTTAGAAGCGTCTGTATATCTACCCCCGCAATATTATTATATTTTAAATGTTATGTTTAATCTAGAGGTGACTTTTGGGAAACCCATTTCGTTTCAAGTTGGCCACAGTATTGTACGTGGATTACAACAGTCAAATGGCCGACACAAGCGATAGGGTCGGCAGTAGTATGGTCGACAATGATATGGACGGCAATTAAACGGGATGCAGCACTGACGAGTGTCTTGCGGTTCGGCTGCTTCGAGTATCTCAGGATATTCTATACATAGCTCATTTCCTATATTATTCACAGCTATAAACCTCCATTTGTTGATACTACATAATATGCAACTTTAAAAAATTGGAGAATTTGAAACTTTTGATAACTATATACTCAACGCGATAATTTTATTTATGCGTGAAAGTATTGGAGTATTGTAATTGTAGGCAGCTATATATTTTTGTTATGAAAATGGTAAATATAAAACAAATGTAATATTAGACTTAGCAAAGTAAAGAAAAAACGCTCTGACCATATACATAATAGATCAGAGCGTTCTTGACATTATTTCCCGTTGCGGGCCATTAATGCAGCTACTTTATTGGCAAAGCTAATTGGGTCTTCAGGGATAATGCCTTCCATAAGCAATGCCTGACCATAGAGCAAATCGCAGTAATCTTTGAACTCTTGAGAGGCTGGAGCTGTTTCATGCAAATTTCTTAGGACGGCGAAGATTTCGTGTTCTGGATTGATTTCAAGAATACGGCTTGCTTTAAAGGATGTTCTGTTCATTTCGGCTAAAATTTGTTCCATAGATAAACTAATGCCGGTATCTCCGCTTACTAGACAAACAGCACTTGACTTGAGACGGCTACTGATTTTAACATCTGAAACTTTATCGGCTAGCTGGTCTTTTATTGCTTTAATTAAAGACTCGTTTTCTTTGGATTTTTCTTCTACAGCTTTTTTGGCATCGGAAGAATCAATATCCTCTAAGTTTAAATCACCGCGGCTTACTGATTGGAACTTTTTATCCTTATATTCAACCAATGCATCAATAGTAAATTCGTCAATTCGGTCGAAAAGATAGAGCACTTCAATACCTTTTTCTTTAAGAAGTTCCATTTGTGGCAGACGTTCTACGGCAGCACGATCCTTACCAGTAGCGTAATAAATGACTTTTTGTTTTTCAGGCATACGATTTATGTAATCTTGGAGTGTAGTAAGTTCTTCCGAATGGGAGGAGTAGAAAAGCAGTAAATCTTTTAGTTTGTCGCGGTTGCGATAGTCTGAATATACACCTGTCTTTATTGCTTTGCCAAATTCATTCCAGAATTTCCCATATTTGGGGCGATCTTTGGCGAGCATTGTTTCCAATGTTTTTAAAATGGTTTTTTCTAAATTTTTTCCGACTAGTTTTAATTGTTGGCTATGCTGAAGCAGTTCTCGAGAGATATTGAGGGAAAAGTCAGGAGAGTCAACAAGACCTTTGACAAAGCGCAAATAATCGGGGAGTAAATCTTGGCAATTATCCATGATAAATACATTTTTGGAGTAAAGTCTGATTCCGGTTTTGGTTTCACGCTGATAAAAGTCAAAAGGTGCACGGGCAGGAATGAAGAGCAAAGTAGTATATTCAACAGCACCTTCGACTTTTGAGTGAATGACCTCCAATGCGTCTTCCCAATCATGGAACATGTTTTTATATAATTGATTATATTCATCTTGAGAGATCTCATTTTTATTACGTGCCCACAACGGCGTCATTGAGTTAAGGGTGCGTACTTCTACCTTTTGGATAGGAGCAGCATCTTCAATGATTTTACCATCTGCGTCTTTGGGCTTTTCTTCTTTGATAAAATTCATTTTAATGGGATAGCGGATATAATCGGAATATTTTTTTACCAGGTTTTGGAGGACATAGCGATTTAAAAAGTTCTCTTCAGGATGCTCAGGCGAATAATATTCCGGTTTTAACGTTAAGATAATGGTAGTGCCGCGTGTTTCCTTGTCGCATTCTTCAATCGTGTAAGTACCATCACCAGTTGATTCCCATTTAACTCCTTTGGTTTGGCCAGGCGCACGGGTTAGTAGGGTTACTTTTTCAGCCACCATGAAAGCTGAGTAAAAACCGACACCGAATTGACCAATCAATTCAGTATTAGCACTTGAACCTGCTTCTTTTAATTTTTCAAGAAAGGATTTAGTACCTGACTTGGCGATGGTGCCAATGTTTTCAATGACTTCATCATACGTCATCCCCATGCCGTTATCAGAAATAGTCAGTGTATGAGTGGTTTCATCGGGAATGAGGAAAATTTCAAAATCAGTTTGGTCTTCCAGTAGGGCATGGTTGGTTAATGATTCAAACCGAATCTTGTCGATAGCGTCTGAGGCATTGGAGATAAGTTCCCGTAAAAAAATTTCCCGATTGGTATAAATAGAATGAACCATCAGATCCAGAAGTTGTTTAGTTTCTGCTTGAAATTCCCTTGTTTCCTTGGTAATTGCTTCTTGAACCATACAAACCTCCAAAGAATCGTGTACTATTACTAGCACTCTATGTTAGTGAGTGCTAAATACATCTAAATAATAACTAATTTACCAAGCAAAATCAATTGCTGCAATAAATAATTAGTCTAAAATCTTGCGTATAGCTATGCATTTCGTTTATATTACGCTAGTTATCTCGTTATTATGGTGATTATTGAGCTATAGGTCTTTGTGAAGGGTTGGGGTATTAATATATTAATAAATGGTACTATTTCGATATGATTGAATAAACACAAAACAATTTCTGATACCCCTTGACAATACTGGAGGTTATTAGCTATAATTCAATCAATTGAATATAGCTCTCATCGTAAGGGGAGTAACTCAAAGGATAATTGTCAACATACGGTGCCGTGAGGCATCTGGCATTATCGTTGGTAGTTTACCAATAGTGAGACCTTCGGTATGTATTTATTGCGTACTGAGGTCTCATTTTTTTGAAAGGAGGAGCTATCAAGAAAGCGAAAATAGCTTTTGATCGTGCATAGCTTGGTGTCCAGCAAGCACTACTAGTCAAGAATAAGGAGGAATTATTTGTGGAATTTTTCGGTACTATTGGACCTGAGTGGTTTATGGCTTTAGGGAGTATTCTGTTGGTTAACTTGGTATTAAGCGGTGATAATGCTGTTATTATTGCACTTGCTAGTAAAAATTTGCCGGCTGATCAAAGAAATAAAGCAATCATCTGGGGGAGTGTGGGTGCAGTTGTTTTAAGAATTGTTCTTACCTTTGTAGCAGCATATTTGTTAGATATTCCATATCTCCAATTTGTTGGCGGTTTGGCTTTACTATATATTGCTATTAGTCTCTTGAAAAAAGATGAGGGTGAAGAACAGGTAGGAGAAGCTAATTCCTACTTTGAAGCTGTTAAAATTATTTTGTTTGCCGACCTTATTATGAGTCTTGACAATGTTCTTGCTCTGGCTGCTATTGCTCAAACCGTTCCTTCCGGTAAATACGGCTTGATTACTGTAGGTCTTGCAACTAGCATTCCGCTAGTCGTGTTTGGCGCTCAACTCTTAATGAAACTTATGGATCGTTTTCCTATCATTATCTACATGGGAGCGGCTATACTTGGGTATGCAGCCGCCACCATGATTGTTTCTGATAGTGCTATCGGACAATATGTCAGCAATTATGCAATGCTCCTTAAAATTGTTTTGACAGCAGCCGTTGTAATTATTGGGTACATTAAGAGAAACAAAACCGATAACACTACTGCGGCTAGTTAACTTACAGCTGGTTTTTTAGCAGGATTAACTAATCGCCGTCGGTAAATTAGCCGGCGGCGATTGTTTTGTAATTATTCCATTATACGTACCAGCGGCAAAGCCAATGTAGCTAATACCAGTAACAAAATGCAGAGGGCACCCATCCGGTTGCCATGTTGCTTGAGCCACCAGGCATAGGTTAGAGCATGAAAGCCGATGACTGCACCAATGCCGAGATGTATGTAATCCATGCAGCTATCACTTCCTTATTGGCATAGTCTTAAACATTAGCCCGGTACGGCGTAATTTGGTATCCACTTTGACAGTTATCTTAGCCTGAGGATAGAGACTGTTCCAGTTAAGATCGTTGAACTCTGTATAATTTTTGGCTGCGGGCCGTAGATATTTACCAAAGTTAACGATATCTGTTTCAAGTTGTTGGGTTTTGGCCAACATATTTTCGATTTGTAAACAGATAGTTTTTGATATATGTTGTTCTAGCTCTTTTCTTAACTCGTCAGATTCATAGTTGATACCGCTAGGAATACTGACCAATTCAGCTTCCAGCATTGTTTCAATATGAATAATCGGCAATCCATCTACAAGGCTGACGGTAATTTTAGGCGCGCGACCTAATTCAAGCATAAGCTGAATATGGTTGCCTTCTGAATGCGGGTCAGATATTGTTAAATATCCTTCAGGTGCATTATTTAATAAGATAGACACCATCCGGGTTTCAGTATTTGTTAGCATACCTACCATTTTATCGCCTTTAAATAAAGCTGTGCCCATAATGGTAACAGGATTACCGCCTTCGCGGGCAATATCACCTGGCAAATAACCTGAGTCCCATTGGAAAGATTCTGGTTTGTTTGTCAGCCTGTTTGCGTCATCTTTGGGATTAATGCCGGCCAGAGCAGTATAAGGTGAACCGCTTGCATCTTTTAGTCTGACATAAAAACTATGAAGTTGACTGGGTAACGAATAGACGCTTTCAGGTCCGATAGCTAATAGGCTTTCTGACCAGCGTGATGGTAGCAATTCTAGTACCGGGTCATTTTGTTGGATAAACTCTTTGGCTGTTGTGTCTCTGACCACCAAAGTATATATGGAACCGCGATGTTCGCGGTAACGAGTCAGCGGCCCGATAATATCTGACACTCCTTTACGGGCCAACTCTTCGCTAACTACCCACAATTTAACATGGGAAAGATTGGGCGTACGGGAAATGACCGAGGTGAATAAATTATGAGCTTCAGCCACCGAAGCAGCGGTGATAGTGATTTTTTCAACTAATTTTTTACTATCTCCTTTCTCGGCGCCGCTCATGGCTCGGGGAATTGCAATTAAGTAGGTTGTGCTATACTGTTGATCGGGTGTTATATCAATGCCAATGCCCAGCACATAAGCCACTGAATTTGTCTCTCTAGCACCGTTACAGCCGGACAGAAGCAGGCCAAGGATGAAGAAAGCAGTTAAAAGACTTATCCTGAGGGACATGACGGAGACCTCCTTTTGCGTTTGTGCCAAAAGACTCCGAACAGTAAGGCAGTTGGCATTACATATAAGCCAGCATTAAACATAGTAATGACAAAGTAATAATCCCAGCGGATGACAGTAGCAATATCTGGCGGTATCATGGCCAATTGGGCAATAAGATAACACGAAAGGGGAATCAGCGGACGCATGGTTGGCAGTTGTAACACTCTAGTAATTAAATATAAAGCTATATAGATACTGACAGCAATACCCAAAATGCCGACAATAACCCATAATAGTATAAACAGCGATTCAATCCGCTGGATATAACGGCCTAAATATACCAGACGAGCCATCTCATAGAAGGGCAAGGTATTCTCAGGTGCGCCATTTACGCCAAATACCATGGTGAACACCATAATCGACAGGCTTTTTAAGATGATACTGCAGCTAATACCTAATATACTGGCCCAGGTAAAGGTTCTTATATCCTGCATGGCAGGTGCCACAACAATAAGGAGCAAGCCGCTGGTATTAAGGCCTGCACTTAAAATAGCGTGTTTACATGAAGGGACAATCCCATATCCAACCCAGGGCGACAATTGATAAATGTCATAAAAGGGAATTAATAATAATAAAACTGCTAGTAAGCCCAAAACACTGGGCGGTATTAATATAAATGTTGCTCGTGCGAGTACTTCCAGTCCAAACCAGGCAGCCAAGGCGATCATAAACGCATACCATCCCACAATGAAACTAAATTCGACATATGGTAATGCCGTAAGCAGAGTATTTTCGGCAAATTGCCTGATGAGGATAGCTGCATTGGAAAAAAAGATAACAATACCCAACAAATTAAAGAAAAAGGATCCTAGGCGACCTAAGAGCTGTTTACTAATGCTGGTAAAGTCACCCTGGACATTTTTCAATACATAACGCAGTATTAATACAGCTATGATGGAAGGAATGCCACTGAGAATATCTGTCCACCAGCCCGCACTGGCGGCTGCATCCACCATAAGGGCTGGTGTTGAGAGAAATACGCGTGGAAATAGAATAATAAACACCAGTGCCGTTCCTTCGGCCAAACCCATGCGTCCAGGTTGGAAGCTCATGGTTTGTCACCCTCTCCTGCAGGTTTTTCTTTCAACCATTTACGGCTGATGCGCGGCTGTCGCTGTCTGTCTTTTGTATTTAGTGCATCAGGACGATCTTCTTGACTATAAACAGGCCCGCGCACCACAACATCTAAATTTGCTTTCACTTTAGGGGCTACAGGTACCATATAAGGTACACCAAAGGATTTCATACTACACAACGTAAGTACTAAGAAGAGTAGCCCGGAAGCTACGCCAACAAGTCCCAATGTAGCAGCCAGCAACATTATGGCAAAGCGCAGTATACGAAAAGCTAAGGCCATCTGAAAGTCGGGTATAGCAAAAGAAGCCAAGCCGGTAAGGGCAATAATAATTACGACAATTGGACTGACAATATTGGCGGAAACGGCTGCCTGACCTAAAATGAGAGCGCCAACAATACCGATAGTGGAACCCAGAACACCGGGGACTCTCAGTCCGCCTTCCCGGATAAGCTCAAAAGACAACTCCATCAATAGCACTTCTAACAATGCCGGAAAGGGAACATGTTCTTTCGCGCCGGCAATGGCTAATACCAGCTCAGTAGGCAAAGCTTCCTGGTGAAAATAGTAAATGGCAAGATAGAAAGAAGGTAACAGTAAAGTAATAAAGGCTGCCAGTATCCGTAAGACTCGCAGACTGGTGCTGATAATGGGTTTAAAAGAAAAATCCTCGGCCGAATGAAAAAAGGTAAAGAAACTTACAGGTACAATGTGAGCAAAGGGCACGCCTTCCAGAATAAATGCTATGCGGCCTTCGCTCAGATGTACGGCTACCCGGTCAGGCCGTTCAGTAGACAACGCCTGTGGAAATAAACTATTTGGATGGTCCTCGATAAATTGCTGCAGGGAAGCGGTATCTGAAACAAAACTAGTAGAAATTCCTTCGATACGCCGCTTAAGCTCAGTTACCAATGTTGAATTAGCTACAGAGGCTAAATACATAATGGCGCATCTGTTGTTTGAGCGTTTGCCGACGGTTATGATTTCAGTAACCAGATCAGAGCTTTTTAAGGTGGCGCGAATAAGGCCTGTATTAATACGCAATCCTTCGCTAAAAGCTGCTTGTGAACCGCGAATAGTTTGTTCAGTTGAAGGCTTGGTGACGCTTCGCTGTGCTATGCCCTTAGTACTAATAATGGCGGCTTCTGGGACACCGTTAATAAACAGCGCTGTATCACCGCCATTGATGCCCTCCTCTACTGAATGGTAGTCAATTACTTTTTTAACTTGATTTGCAGGTAAACATTCATGCATAATTTGAGTAAGCAGGTTGTCAGATTTTCCTTCCACAATCCTGTCAGCCGTCAGAAACATGAGTGGCTCTAGTATGGATTCATTCATTGTTCTATTGTCTACCATCCCGTCGATGAATACCAGCATAGCTTTGACGGGGGGAGATAGAGCTATAGTTAAGTGGCGGATAATAACATCTTTGTTTTGGGGAAGTTGGTATAATTTTTTTATAATCGCGAGATTTTCTTCTATATTTGCGCTAACCTGACGATTGCTTGGTTTACTAGCCGCGTCATAGGACAAACGAGCCGGTGAAAGCTCAGCTTGTAGTTGCGCAAGTTTGTTATATTCGGTTTTTAACTCATCAATATTTTTGGTTGTTTTTACATTAAGAGCTTTTCTGGTTTTTTCCATAATCTCTTGCAGCACTTTAGCATGCCGCAATAATATGTTAAGTTCCTCGGCTGGACCTTGAAGTGATGAGC
>NZ_JBYKYF010000063.1:0-553 GCF_057736855.1 Sporomusa sp. | reverse complement strand
ATTTCCTTGCTTTCATTAGACCGTTCGTCGAGAACAAATGGTAGGGAGGTATGGGGTGGTTTATAAATAAGTATTTTTTTTAGATAGCTAAAAACTTTGGTAAGAATATTATCATCCATTGGACAGCACCTCCTTTTATCTGGTTTCAGTGGTTATTGTTACCTGGTTGCCTAGTTTTTAACATTATTTTTTATAAATAGTGGTGATATAGTTATCAGCTAATAAGCATAAATAAACAACCGGCTAAGTGTTGCCGGTTGTTTATGTTTCTTCACTATCATATTGTCCCAATAGTTCTACTGCCTGAGATACAGGCAATTGTTCCACCGTTCTAAGCTTGCGTTCAATGGCTCTAGTACGTACTGCGGCAGCGTCAATTTGCCTACTGGCTTGATCGAGTTTTTCTTTAGTTTTCAGTAGAACAGTCCCAAATTTGCCAAATTCGGTTTTTACTGCCCCCAGGAGAGTCCAAACTTCACTTGAACGTTTTTCAATCGCTAATGTCCTAAATCCCAGTTGTAGACTGTTTAGGAGTGCGGCGAAGGTAGTCGGG
>NZ_JBYKYF010000062.1:2278-12600 GCF_057736855.1 Sporomusa sp. | reverse complement strand
GGCAGTTCCAGTTGTAGAACTGGTTACCCCAACATTTATTATAGAGCCTAAAAAATTTAAGAGGTAAAAGCACTATCTGTCAAAAACAGGATAGTGTTTTTTTTGTTTGGAACAAAACTTCACAATTTATGGCATTCTTAGTTTAAAACTATTTTTATGATCATCTTATGCGGAGAATTGTAACCTGTTTAAAAAAATTCTGACATTCTTTTATTGTTTTATAAAAATTTGGGTCTTGTTTTCTAGGTTACATGTTTTATTGACTGCAGAGCTTGTATTAACTTTGTGAGATAAGCTATAAAGTGTCGAAAGTGGACGTAACAAATTTATTGATTATAATTACGTGAATAATTAAAATGTACATTAGTTAACTTAATTTACATTTATTTCCAACAATATGTCTATAGTGTGAGATAGGCAAAATGTAGATTTTATTTCTGCTGACAATTTATCTTATAGGAATTGGAAAAAGAGAATAATCACTTACTAGGGGGATAAACATGGTAAAAGTTCTCTTGGTTGATGATGAGAGTCGCTTTTTACAAGAACTGGCAAGTCAACATAGTTTTCGGGTGGAAGTAGTAGGAAACTTAATTAATGTATTTGACGCATTGAAGAAAATAAGTGAAATGAAGGTAACAGGCATGATTGTTAATGATCGTGCTTATGAATCAGACAGGAAGAAGGCCAATTTTAGAATAAAGCAAGATTTAGGTCCTGAAATTGTTCTTGTAATGGCTACTGATGAAAAATATTTAGAAATGTCCAGTCCAAACAGGGCAGTATCTAAGCAAGTGACTCAGAAGCCTGAACGGATATCTCTATGGGATGGTAATCGAATTGTCATGATTAATGTTGAGAAAATTGCCTGCTGCTTTTTGGAAAAAGGAAGCCGAAAAGTTATGGTTGTGGCTGAGAATAAAATTTATCAAAGCAATTACACCTTACATGCTTTTTTAAGTATGGTTGGGGAAAAACGGTTGATTCGCTGTCATCGAAGTTTTGCAATAAATCCAGACTATTTATCAGAAATGTTTCCTGGCGAAAATAATACCATGATTGCCAAGGTCGCTGGTTATAATCGGGAAATACCAGTCAGTCGGCAGTATAGTCATATTTTTAAGTCTATTGCTGGGTTACGAATAAGGTCAGATTGTAAGAGGTACTGCCCTTAAATTAGTGGCTAGTTAGGCCAGTCTAATTGCATATTATACTTCAACTTATGAGTTAATAAATGCAACTTGTACCAAATGAATTGCCCTGAAGAAATGGGGCAATATATAATAAAACAAATTACAAAAATTTCCAAATAAGCTTGTTTTCTGGTTTTGCAGCTAACAAAGTATTATGGGAGGTTAATCAATTGAAAAAAACGCAAAGTATCATTCTCGTTTTGCTCATGATATTGAGTGTAGGCAATTGTTGCTGGGCTGAAGATTATCGTCTAGGGCCGGGTGATATATTGGATATTAATGTACTCGGGTTTGACGAACTGAAGGTCAGCAACCTGATGGTTAGGTCAGATGGAAAGATTGCCTATCCGATAGTGGGTGAGGTTCAGGCCAGCGGACTTTCTCCTGGTGAGTTGGCCGAGGTTATTGCTCAGGGAATTACTCATTATGCAAGAGATGCGCAGGTTACAGTCAATATAACAAAGTTTCGGACGACTCGTATTTATGTATTAGGTGAAGTGGCCAAGCCTGGAATGTATGAACTGGAAAAGGGGCATTCCCTACTTGATGCGCTGGGAGCTGCCGGAGGCTATACCAAGGATGCTCTAAAAAGAAAAGTCTATATCTGGCGTAAGGACTCCAATAAAGAGCCTCAGGAAATTAATCTGGTAAAACTCTTGAAGCAGGGAGACATGACGCAAAATTGTGAGTTATATGAGGGGGATGTGGTGTTTCTTACTTCCAGTGGGCGAATTGATTTTAGCAGAGATATACTTCCATTTTTCAGTATTGCTTACCAAATTAGTAAGTTTAATGATGATTAGCGTTCGCTAAACGAATGCCTTATCGTCAGATGGAGGACAGTGACATGAGTCAAATAAACAAGGATTTGCAAACCTGCAAATGGATTATCAAAAAAAGATATACCCTAATTCTAGCTACTTGTCTGTTGGGTGTGGCTATCGCCTCGTTTATCAACTTTATTACTCCTCCTAGATATGAAGCGGTAGCTAGTCTACGGATTAAACCATCCGAAGAGGTTCCCTTATTTTTTGCTAGTATGACGGGCGGTTCGCAGCTTAGTATCAAGCAAACGATGGCTAATTATGCTGCGCTGCTTAAGAGCCGCACTGTTGTACAGGAAGCTATAAACCAGGTATATAAAGATCAAAAATTTTCTCCCCGCTATGAACAAATCATTTCTAATATTACTGTTAAGCCAGCCAAGGAAGCAGATATTTTATATATTGTGGTGCAGTCTACTTCACCGCAGGAAGCGCAATTGCTTGCTAATACACTCAGTGAAACGCTTATTGCTTTGTTGGCAAAAGAGCAAGGTGCAGTTAAGGAATTCATTGGACAGCGGTTAAAAGACGCAAAGCAGGAACTGGATCGTGCTGAAAGAGCGCTAGAAGATTATAAACGAGAACAAAAAATGATTGGAGCGGATATGCAGTCCAGAGCAATGGCAGAAAAGCTTGCTTCGCTTGACAGAATGTTAGCGGAGAACACTGTCAATCTTGCCATTGCTCAGGCGAAACTTAATAACGCTGAGCGGCAGTTGGCTGGTCAAAAACCTACGATTGTGGCTGACAACGCGATGATTCAGCAATATAAATCCAAATTGGCAGATATGGAAGTGGAATTAGCAGGTTTATTGCCTAAACATGCGGACAGTCATCCGAAAGTAGTCGCCCTCAGGGCAAGTATAACAGAAACGCGATCTAAACTAAACGCGGAAGTAGCACGCGTACTAAACGCAGAAGCTGCTTCAGGAAATCCCATTACCCAAGCTCTAATGCAAGAAAAAATTATGGCAGAAGCAGATATAGCCGCTGCAACAGCACAAAAAAGAGCCATCAGCACTATGTTAGCTAATAGTGAAAAGGACATGGCGTCTCTTCCAGCAAAGGAACAGGGGATGACACGTTTAATACGGGAGGCGCAAGTGGCACAGGAAATATATATGATGCTGGACAGACGTTACGAAGAAGCACGCATTAATGAAGTTTTGCATCCTAAAGACGTCAGGGTACTGGATGCTGCTATTGTTCCTGAATTCCCGATTCAATCCCGCAGTAATCACGTTTTACTAGTAGGAATGATGGTTGGGCTACTGCTAGGAACAGCTATAGCGTTTTTATTGGAATATAGTAAGCGGCCTGTTCTTAATGATCAGGAAGCAAAAGAGCTGTTGGGTTTGCCGGTTTTAGGAATTATACCAGATTTTAGTACAGCAGTTGATTTGCCACAAGGAACATGGGGGAATAAAGTCCGCAAGTTATTTACCCGATAAGGTTAATCCATAGACTCATGGAAAATACAGGGAAAACTTATGGTCATGTAATCGTTTGCGAATTTATAATGCTGAAACGGGGAAGTAGTTGGGGAGTTTACTCCACTTGAACTGACACCGCCTGTAGAGGCGGAAGCCTTGACTCAGTATATAAAGAGACAATGAGGAGGAAAGATGAGGTGTTACACATTGACTAACAGAACATTGGTTGTACATTATAGTCCGAAATCTGTTTGGGCTGAGGCCTTTCGGGCGTTTAGAACCAAGATACTGCACTCTAAAAAAGACAATATGACGAAAAGCATATTGTTTACCAGTGCCAGTGCGGGCGAGGGAAAATCTGTGACAGTGGCTAACACGGCCATTGTGTTAGCGCAGACAGGCAAGAAAGTAATTCTATTAGATTGTGATTTACACAAACCTGTTCAACATGAAATTTTTAAGAAACGGAAAACTGCTCGGGGCTTGACCAACTTTTTGAATGGGGAATGTGCAATATTCGATATTATACAGGAAACCGGTATACCCAATCTACAGTTGATTACCAGTGGGCCAATACTGTTTAACCCGTCTGATCTACTGGATTCTGATAAAGTTAAGGCAGCGCTAATTTCACTCAAGAGTCAGGCCGACTTTATACTTATCGATAGTCCACCAGTTTTACCAGTTACTGATGCTTGTATTCTGGGCCCAATGGTGGATGGGATCATAGTGGTGGTTGGAGTGGGCAAGGTTCAGCCTGAGATGATTCTGAGAGCTAAAGAGCACTTGGAAACTGTGAATGGCAATATATTGGGTGTAATCATTAATCGTTCTGATACCTTTGCTGAGCAAAGTGCTTATTATCATTACTATGAGAAAGTAGGGCAAGCTGCAAATTGACCAGTTGGGGGATGTAATCATGCGGCGCAAGTTATCATTAGTGATTTTACTATTTATCGATACAGCTATTGTTAGTTTAACACTGCTTTTGTCGCTAATGATTCGCTTTGAGGAAACGGCCCTTGACGTTTTGTTCTTAACATTTCTGCTGCCTTTGATGCCAGTCTTTATCTTTTTTCGTCTTTTATCTTTTTATGTCTTCGGGTTATATCATCGTTTGTGGCGCTATGCCAGTATTAATGAGCTGCTGGCAATAGGGGGAGCAGTGACGTTAAGTTCGATCATCATCATGTATACTACGTTTATAGGCCCTGCAGTACCTAAAAGCGTTCATGTTATAAGCTGGTTTTCAACAATTATATTGATTGGGTTATCCAGGTTATGTGTGCGTATAGTCTTGCATTTTAGGCAGGTAAAGGGGAGAAAAGGCACTGCAAATGTACTTATTGTCGGTGCCGGCGATGCCGGGGCAATGATTGCCCGGGAAATGAAGTACAGCTGCAACGGCAATAAACATGTGATTGGCTTTATTGATGATGACCCGTATAAGCACAACCAAATGATATATGGTGTCAAAATTATTGGCGATCGGTCGGTAATAAGACAAGCTGTAAAAGAGTATCAAGTGAATGAAATTATTATTGCAATGCCCTCGGTGGGAGGCAATATTGTTAGGGAAATAGTAAACGAATGCAAACAAACAGGTTGCCTGGTAAAAACGCTTCCAGGTATGTATGAGCTGATTGATGGAAAGGTTACGGTTCAGCAGTTGCGCGATGTGGACGTAGAGGATCTGTTAAGAAGAGATCCGGTTCAACTTGATTTGAATGAAATCGCCGGATATATCAGTGGCAAACGTGTTCTTGTAACCGGTGCCGGCGGGTCTATTGGCTCAGAATTATGCCGCCAAATTGCTAAATTATCCCCTAATAGGCTTATATTGTTGGGAAAAGGGGAAAACAGCATTTATGAAATCGATAGGGAACTACGAACTAAATATCCCCAGCTTGATCTAAGTCCAATTATTGCAGACATAAAAGACAAGGGGAGAATGGATGAAGTCTTTTACCATTATAAACCTCAAGTCGTTTTTCATGCCGCAGCACATAAACATGTACCATTAATGGAGTTGCAGCCTAAAGAGGCAGTACAAAACAATATTTTTGGTACAAAAGTAGTTGCCGAAGCGGCAGATAAGCATGAGGCTGAAGTTTTTGTAATGATATCGACAGATAAGGCTGTAAATCCAACCAGTGTCATGGGAACTACCAAAAGAATCGCCGAGCTAGTCATTCAAAGTATAAGCAATAAAAGCTCAACGAAATTTGTGGTAGTTAGGTTTGGCAATGTATTAGGAAGTCGAGGAAGTGTACTGCCACTATTTAAAAAACAGATAGCTGCCGGTGGTCCAATAACGATTACTCACCCTGAAATGAGACGATACTTTATGACAATACCTGAGGCTGTTCAACTAATTTTGCAAGCTGGATCGATGGCTAAAGGGGGGGAAGTATTTGTATTGGATATGGGTGAACCGGTTAAGATTGCCGATTTAGCCCGAGACTTAATTGAGCTTTCCGGTTTAGTACCCAATAAGGATATAAAAATCGAATATACCGGCATAAGACCGGGTGAAAAGTTGTATGAGGAGTTACTTACAGCTGATGAAGGTATCAATGCAACCAAGCATGAGAAGATTTTTGTGGCAGAAATCAAAGCCGTTGACGAGAAACTATTGAATCAGAGAATTGCTGCTTTGAAAAAAGCCATTCATGATGATGAGATTTATAAAATTTTAAAGAAAATTGTGCCGTCTTATTCGGCGGGAGGCTTATCGGGCTTTAAGCCAATACATAGTCAAGAAAGTGCAACGAATACACAAACTAATGAGTATGCAGGAGGATATCAGCCGGCAACCGGGTTGTTGCGCTGAGCTGAATGATATGAATCGTTTACAGTTGACAATTTGGCGGGGAGACATGGAAGTTCTTAAGTCAGGTGGAGAGATTACTCCACCTGGACTGACGCCGCCTGTAGAGACGGGAGTAGGTTCGTATGCATTTACAAATTGCCTATTCAACTGATAATAATTATGCGCAGCATGTCGGAGTATCCATGGTATCTTTATTTGAAAACAATCAAGAGTTTACTGATATTACTGTGTATATTCTGACAAATAATGTTTCGCTGATGAACAGAGAAAATCTTTTAACTATTGCCCATGCTTACAAACGAAAAATTATCTTTATCGAAATGGCTCCGTTTTTAAACAATTTGCCTTTACATATCAGCGATTCTATTGCCATTAGCGCATATTCCCGGCTTTTTCTTGCGAGTGCTTTGCCGAAAGAGGTTGAGAAGATAATATACATGGATTGTGATACCGTCATAAATGGCTCTTTGGCTGAATTATGGACATTGGACTTAGATAATTGTTTTATCGCAGGAGTTGCTGATTCGGTCTCCCAATATAGTGAAAACTATTCGGAAATAGGATTAAGTGAGGAAGATCATTACATTAATTCCGGTGTTATAGTAATAGATCTCAATATATGGAGAAGTAACCATATTGAACAGAATTTTATTGATTTTATCTTACACCGCGGCGGTAACGTTCGTCACCATGATCAGGGAACAATCAATGGCGTATTGCGGAATAAATGTAAAATTATTCATCCTAAATATAATGTGATGTCCGTATTTTTTACGATGAGCAGAGAACAAATCATAAAATATTACAATATGAAAAGTTACTGTTATTCAAGTGAAATGCTAGCCGAAGCAATCCGTAAGCCGGTTATTATCCATTATACTCCGGGTTTTGTGGGACGACCCTGGGTAGAAGGATGTAAACATCCCTTACAGGGGCTTTATTTGGGGTATTTGAAAAAAACGCCGTGGAAAGATACGCCTTTATTCAAAAACCGCATGCGATTTCGGGAAAAAGCGATTGCCTTTTTATATACCAATATGCCGTTTGATCTGGCCCATAGCTTATGTAACGGATTAATACATATATATAGAGGTCTGTATGAAAAGAAAGATATTTATTTGCATGCATTCGTTGGACATCGGCGGGGTTGAGCGAAGTCTAATTGGTTTATTAAATAGTTTTGATTATAGTACATATGATGTGGATTTGTTTTTGTACTCACACCAAGGCGAATGGTTGTCTCTTATTCCCGAACAGGTAAATCTATTACCGCCTGATAAAAGCTGTTTATGCTTGGTAAGACCCATCAAAGAAGCTGTTACTCAGCGAAAACTAGCCATTGCACTAGCCAGACTATTAGGTAAAGCTGTCAGTGCCTATTATGTTAGAATCAAAAAATTTCGTGATGGCTGCTATATAACCAAGCAATATGGACATAAATATGCGCAGCCGTTTCTTCCTAAAATAACCAAAAAATACGATGTAGCCATAAGTTTCTTAGATCCCCATTACTTTGTAGCTAACCATGTGGATGCCAGGGTGAAAATAGCCTGGATACATACTGACTTTTCTATGATAGATGTAGATAAATCAGAAGATTTTCTTATGTGGAATGATTTTGATTATATTGCCACCGTTTCTGACAGCTGCCGAGACTCGTTTCTAAAAATATATCCCGAAATGGCAGATAAAACCATCATTATTGAAAATATACTTTCCCCAAAATTTATA
Organism: Sporomusa sp.; assembly: GCF_057736855.1. NCBI lineage: Bacteria > Bacillati > Bacillota > Negativicutes > Selenomonadales > Sporomusaceae > Sporomusa > Sporomusa sp. Next base: position 4,586 of record NZ_JBYKYF010000062.1, on the reverse strand, counting down.
CAGCAGCAAGCCAATATGGACGTTTTAAATGAAATGCCTGATGAACCAGGAGTAGTAAAGCTGTGTACGGTTGGTCGGTTTTCCTATGCCAAAGCTTTTGATAATGCGGTGCAGATATGTAAGCAGCTATTAGATATGGGCTGCCGCATAAAATGGTATGCCATCGGGTATGGCGGGGATGAGTCCAGCGTTAAAGCAAAAATTAAGGAATTACATATCGAAGATACATTTATCATACTCGGGAAGAAAACCAACCCCTACCCATACATGAAGTCCTGCAATATTTATGTTCAGCCTTCGAGATATGAAGGCAAGGCGGTTGCGGTACGGGAAGCTCAAATACTATGTAAGCCTGTGATCATAACCAATTTTGCCACAGCGCCCAGTCAGCTTAAGGACGGCTATGACGGCATAATTGTACCCATGGATATTGAACAATGTGCGAAAGGGATAAAAGCCGTGATCGAAGACACTCGTTTACAGCAAAGACTTATTAATAACATGAAAAACAATGATTATGGCAATGAGCACGAGGTGGAAAAAATATATCGTTTGATCAATAGGTAATATGGGTGATATGGTGGAAACACAAAATACAATTCCTAAAATAATACATTATTGCTGGTTTGGGCGAAACCAAAAACCGACTTTAGTCAAAAAATGTATGAAAAGCTGGCATAAGGTTTTGCCGGAATATCAAATCATTGAATGGAACGAAGACAACTTTGATATTCATCAAGCGAATGACTATGTGCAAGAAGCCTATACATGCAAAAAGTATGCTTTTGTTAGTGATTATGTGCGTTTATATGCGCTGAAAAAAATGGGCGGCATCTATATGGACACCGATGTGGAAGTGCTAAAAGGGTTTGATGATTTACTTACTTATAGTTCTTTTTGGGGGTTTGAAGACGATACCTATATGGCAAGCTGCGTAATCGGAGCACAACAAAATGATGTGCTGTTGGATGCATTTTTTAGGCATTATGAAAATAAGAAGTTTATCCATGATGATGGTAGTTATAACCTAACAACCAACACCTATGTATTATCAGAGATCGTAAAAAGTATGGGAGCAAAATTGAATGGAAAACAGCAAATTATCAATGGGAATATAGCCATTTTCCCCAAAACATATTTTTCTCCCTATGATTATAAAAACGGTGATAATTTCATTTGTGAAGAAAGTTATGCTATCCATCATTTTTCGCAGACCTGGTTACCTTGGCATGTAAGATATAGACGAATCATAAAGATTCGTATGATGAAGGCTTTTGGCAAGGACATCATTGAGAAAATAATTAACCGAGTTACAGTAAAAGCGTGAGGGATGGGAGATGAAAGATGCCACTTTACCTAAAATAACGATCATCGTTCCTGTTTTTAATGTCGATAAATACCTGCATACCTGTATGAATAGCTTAATACACCAAACCTTTAGCAACATTGAAATTATTGCAGTCAATGACGGTTCAACCGACTCCAGCCTGAAAATCTTAAACGATTTTGCGGAGCAGGACAAGCGGGTGAAAATTATTAATCAGCCGAATCAGGGATTATCTGCTGCCCGAAATACAGGTATTGCCCATGCTCAGGGCGATTATATTATTTTCGTTGACGCTGACGATTGGATTGACCTGGAGACCTGTGAGACAGCCTATAGAGTATGTATTGAAGAGCATGCTGATGTTGTCATGTGGTCCTATGTCCGAGAATATGAAAAACGTTCTTTACCTAAAGTTATTTTTAATGAGGATCGGGTTTTTGAGGGAGAAGAATGTAAACTTTTGCATCGAAGATTTATCGGTTTAGTTGGTGAGGAGCTAGCGAACCCTGAGAACTCTGACAGCCTGGTAACTGCTTGGGGAAAATTATATAGAAGGGACATTATACAGAATAACAAGCTTGAATTTATTGATTTGCGCAAAATAGGCACCTATGAAGACGGTCTATTTAATCTACAGTATTTTGGCTATGTTAAAAAGGCGGTGTTTATTAATAAATGTTTTAATCACTATCTAAAATCCAATTCCACCGCTTTAACTCAAACTTATAAGCCGATGCTATTCCAACAGTACAAGAACTTATTTCAAATCATGCATGCGTATATTAGAGACAACAAATTACCTAATGATTTTTACACTGCGCTGAATAATAAAATATGTTTGACAATTATTGGGCTAGGACTAACCGAGTGTTCCAAAAGAAATCCTAAATCCTTTATTGAACGTATTGGTTTTATCGGCCAGGTATTAAATGATGCTGTATATAAAAATGCTTATAAACAATTGCCATTGAAGCATTTTTC
>NZ_JBYKYF010000062.1:0-2268 GCF_057736855.1 Sporomusa sp. | reverse complement strand
TGGAAGATATTCTTCGGATGCGCAAAATACAATATTGTGCCAGGACTATATCTGCTGCTATTAGTCATACAAAAAATAATCAGTAGATAAGAGGTGACACATGGAACCGATCCGAGTATTACAAGCCTTTACCATTTTAAATCGCGGCGGGGCTGAAACCATGATTATGAACTACTATCGTAATATTGACCGTTCAAAAGTCCAATTTGATTTTTTAGTGCATCGTCAGGAGCGTGGTGCCTATGAAGAAGAAATTGAAGCTTTAGGAGGCAGGATTTTTCGAATGCCTCCAGTTCATCCGCAATATTTTTTTAGATATAAACGAGAGATTCGCGCATTTCTTGAAGAACATAAGGAGTATAAAATTATCCATGGTAATTTTTCCGAGTTAGGCTATTTCTTATATAGGGAAGCGAAAGCGAAAGGCGTTCCCACAATCATTTGTCACGCCCATAACTCTAAGATGCGTTTAGATGTAAAGGCCCCCTTTAGATTTTATTGGAAACATGCTTGCCGAAAATATATTACCCATATGTTTTCGTGTTCCAAGCAGGCGGCAATATGGTTATTCGGTAAGAAAAATGCAGATAAAACCATCATGATGAACAATGCTATTGAAGCAAGTCGATTCTCATTTGATAGGGAAAAGGCCAATCGTAAGAGATGTGAATTAGGTGTGGCAAATAAATTTGTAATCGGGCATGTCGGTAGATTTAATATACAGAAAAATCATAAATTTTTAATTGATATTTTTTATGAGGTTAAAAAGAAATGCGATAACGCAGTATTGATGCTTGTAGGACAAGGTGAGCTTGAACAAGATATTATCCGGAAAGTTACTAACTTGGGTTTACAAGATTCTGTAATATTTTTGGGTAACTGTGCTAATGTCCATGAAATTTTGCAAGCCTTTGATGTGTTTGTATTTCCTTCCTTATTTGAGGGGTTGCCTGTTGCGGTTGTAGAAGCGCAAGCGGCTGGGTTGAAATGTATTATTTCCGATGCAGTTCCGAATGAAACTGCAATTACAGACTTAGTTGAATTTGTGCCACTGAGCGAGTCTGCGGAATATTGGGCAGAACGGACGCTAACATATAAAAATGGATATGATCGTAAAAACATGGATGAGGAAATTGTAAATAGCGGATTTGATATTAAAAAAAATGCAAGATGGTTGGAACAGTTTTATTTAGAACAATATAGTAACAGTAGATAAAGGAAGAATAACCATGAAACCTACAATTACGATTTTTACACCTACCTATAACCGAGCATATACCTTGCATCGGTGTTACGAAAGTCTAAAGAGGCAGACAAGCAGAGATTTTATATGGCTGATTATTGATGACGGATCTACTGATCATACTAGACAACTGGTTGACGGCTGGATCGAAGAGGGCATCATTCCAATCAGATATCACTATCAGCCAAATCAAGGAATGCATGGCGCCCATAATACAGCATATGATTTGATTGACACTGAACTTAATGTCTGCGTCGATTCTGATGATTATCTGACTGATGATGCAGTTGAAAAAATAGTAACGTTTTGGAAGCAAAATAGAAGCGACAGATATGCGGGTATCATCGCACTAAATGCAACGAAAAATGGGGAAATCATTGGTACGAAATTACCTGACAAGAGGGATACAACTCTTTCCGGATTTTACGCCAATGGGGGTAAAGGGGATAAAAAACTCATTTATAGGACAGATGTTATGAAAAAATACCCTCGCTATCCAATATTCGAGGGAGAAAAATATGTTGGTTTAAGCTATAAATATATCTTAGTGGATCAAGAATACACATTATTAATCATGAACGTGGTCGTCTGCATTGTTGAGTATATGATTGATGGATCAAGTTTGAATATTATTAACCAATATCGAAAAAATCCGAGAGGGTTTGCTGAATTTCGAAAAATAGCAATGCAATATGCCCCCAATTATAAAAATAAGTTCAGGCAATGTATTCATTATGTCTCAAGCAGTATCATGTTACGCAATAAGCGGTTTATTAACGAGTCTCCGTGTAAAGGAACAACCATTCTGGCAATACCTTTTGGCATCATTCTTTATTTTTATATCATGTACACAAATAAAAAAACGGTTGGCTAAAAAATAAACGGATATGGCAGGTAAATACAATGACTGTATTTTGGTTAACATTAATCATTGTTTATATCTTCGGATATTTTGCTCGTAGATATAGTAGTGAAATCGTTACTGCAAATGGTATTGTTCAGCACAGTCCCAATAAAGTGTTTGC